>NZ_BCVG01000008.1 GCF_001591625.1 Metabacillus fastidiosus NBRC 101226 | reverse complement strand
GGGATGTTTCGAATGAAGTTTTAAATTAATAGATAAAAGGATCGATTAAAGATCCTTTTTACTATATAAAATGTGATTTATGTTAACTAGATGCTATTATTCGATACTTAAGGATATATGAATGAGGTGATAATTTGGAGTTTTATAAAGGTAAAGGTGAATTTTGGGATAAAGGTGAAAAACCTATATCGGATTTAGATATTAGAATTGCTGAGGAAAAGTTAGGTGTTAAACTTCCTCAATCATATATAGAATTATTAAAAGAGCATAATGGTGGTACTTTAAAATATCCAAAAATTTTCCTTGAAGAAAATGATAAGGAACGATTTACCATTCCAGAGATAGATGGAATTAACTTTCAAGGAGAACAAAATGGTGTAGGTATTCTTGCTTCTAAGTATTGGATTAATGAGGTTGGTTTACCTGAATCTATAATCATTCTATGGGGTGATTATCATAGTTGGATTGCTTTGAAATATGAGGGAAATATTAGAAATCCCTCAGTAGTTTACTTCTATGAGGATTACTTATCAGATAATGAAAAATGGAAACAAATAAGAATAGGAAATGATTTTGATGCTTTTTTAAGAAAACTATCTCGTGGTTATATTTTAGACCCTAAAAAATTAAAAACAAGTTACGGGAGAAAAAAGTGAATTAGTTTCATTCACTTAACAGGTAATTTAATCAGTAAATAGCTAAAAAGGATCTCTGATAGAAGATCCTTTTTAGCTATTTAAAATGTCAATTATGTTAACTAACCTTGTATAAGATAATCATAAGTCTTTTGTTCAACTGACTTTGTGGTAAGGTTGAAGATGAAAGTTATTAGATCTTTGTAAGATGTTACATACTTTAAATTGATTTAAGTGGGTGAAGTTATGAAAGTTAGATTAGAAAAAGCAGTAGATAATGACGCACAGTCTATTTTTGATATTCAAGTTAAAGCTTTTTTACCATTGTTAGATAAGTATAAAGACTATGAAACTAACCCAGCAAATGAAACAATTGAAAGAGTAATAAAAAGAATAAATAAAACCAATGGCGGTTTTTATAAAATATTAGTGGATAGCACTCTTGTAGGTGCTATATGCGTCTTTTGGAAAGAAAACACAAAGTTTTGGATAAGTCCAATGTTTATTTTGCCTGCTTATCAAGGTAAAAAGATAGCTCAAAAGGCTATAACTTTAATTGAAGAAATGTTTCCTCAAGCAACTACGTGGGAATTAGCTACACTATTAGAGGAAGAACGAAATTGTTATCTGTATGAAAAAATGGGCTGTAACAAAACAGAGATTAGCAAAAAATTAAATGATGATGCAACCCTTGTTTTTTATAAAAAGGTGCGCTGAGTCAATAAATAATGAAAAGGATTTTCCATCAAAAGATCCTTTTTTTGCTGCTAACAATGCGATTTATGTTAACTAAGTTGATTGTTATTAAATAGTTACAGAGGTGATTTTATGGGATTAAAAAAGTTAATCAACTTTCTTAATAAATTAGAGAACAATAATATATTTTACAAGCTAAATAAAGTTAGAAATGAAGCTATTATGGTTGAAGTAGCAGTTCCAGGACAACGTTGGGAAATTGAATTTATGGAGAATGGTACAGTAGAGATTGAAAAGTTCATTAGTGATGGAAACTATTATGGTACTGATGAGATAGATTTTTTATTGGAAAATTTCAGTGATTAGATTAAAAAGCAGTTAAGAAGGGCCGTCATTTGAAAATCTTCTTAACTACTTAAAATGGACTTTATATGAAACAGGAAGAGTATGTTTTGATTGATATTAGATCAAAACATACTCTTTTTTAATGAGACTGAACCTTTCTTTTATATAAATATCTTATTTTCAAACAAGATTTCAGATCATCTAACATAATAAAAAACAAGATGGTTAAGCATTTATAAATATTATTCTTCTCAAAATGAGATTAATTCGATCTAATACATATATTATTTAGATTGATCAATCCGACATATGATGAAAACAGGAGACAAAGAAAAATAATGAATATAAAGGAGAGAAGATCAATGAACACAATATTTTTGATGAATAGCTTATGGGTTATGTTAAGTACAATTTTAGTTATCTTTATGATGGGGGGGTTTATTTTACTTGAGGCTGGATCGACACGTATGAAAAATGCCGGTCATATTGCTGGTAAGACAATTTTTACGTTTGGGCTTGCTTCCTTAGCATTTTGGGCAGTTGGTTTTGGATTTATTTTCGGGGATCATGCAAATTTTCTAATTGGTCTTTCACATTTCTTTTATTCGGGATATGAAATAGAAGGGATGAATCTTTCAACCTCTATATTTTTCCTCTTTCAGCTTGCGTTTGCCGGAATTTCAATTACAATCGCACTGGGTGGATTTGCTGAACGTGCTAAATTATCTGTTTACTTAGTTTTCACAGCTCTATTTTCTGCACTTGTTTATCCTGTAGTGGCGCATTGGATTTGGGGTGGCGGCTGGTTAGCGGAGCATGGTAAACAAGATTTCGCCGGTTCAACCGTTGTACATCTAACAGGTGCTATGGCAGCATTTGCCGCGACACTTATTTTAAAACCACGTATCGGAAAATACAATAGAGACGGTTCCACAAATAATATTTATGGGCATAATCAAGTTTATACGGCATTAGGTGTATTAATTTTATGGATCGGATGGTTTGGATTTAATGCAGGCAGTACTTTATCAGTTGACAAAGGTTTCTTCGGCTTTGTAGCTATTAACACAAATTTAGCTGCAGCAGCCGGTACCGTAGCAGCACTTATTATTTCTTGGCTCGTTTTAGGAAAATCTGATGTATCAACGATGCTAAATGGTGCTTTAGCAGGACTTGTTGCCATAACTGCATCTTGTGCATTCGTTGACACATGGGCGGCCGTTGTTATTGGATTTATAGCTGGAATACTCGTCTTTTACAGTGCAAGATTTTTTGAAAAGAAAAAAATCGATGATCCAATATTCGCTTTATCTGTTCATGGGACAGCCGGAATATGGGGAACATTATCAACAGGATTTTTTGCAACACCGGAGCTTGCGACAGTAGGTAAACCAGGACTATTTTACGGAGGAGGCTTCGAACAGTTAGGTGTACAATTGACGGGAGTAGTAGTATCTAGTGTTTATGCATTTACTGTATCCTTTATCATTTTAATAATAATTAAAAAAGGTTTAAATGGCTTACGTGTAAGTGCGGAAGAAGAGGCAGCAGGCTTAGATATAAGTGAGCATGGAAGCTATGGTTATCCGGAAGTGTTTTATAAAGATAAAGTGACTAACATAAAAGAAAAAAAGGTTTCTTTTTTCTCGGAACAAAAAGGGTAAGAGACTGTGATAACGAATAAAGATTGATTAAAATCCTGTATTAATGCAGGATTTTTTTGATTACATCCATATTAACTAACTATGGAAAGCTTCTTCATTTTAGGCTCTGTTAAAGAATAATGTTGATATTGGATGCCTGTCGGAAATCTTGCTATAATAAAAAAGAACAAACATTCGAGTTTATTAAGATTAAGTCAGGTTCAGCGGTATAGTCATTCTAAAGTGAAAAATAAATACTGAAGAGGTGATATAATGCGAATACTTAAACTAATAGTAATGAATGTATTTCCTGTGATAGTCATTCATTCTTTACTCCTTTCCTTACAATATACAAGTTATAATGATTTAGCTTTTGTTACTCAATTTTTATTTTCACTAATTACGCCATTCATATTACTTGGAATAAATTATTGGATTGCATCAAGAAAAACTAATTCCTATTTTATACCCAATTTTTTTCTTATTCTTATTTCTAGTGTATTAGGGGTTGTTCTAAGTTCTTATGAAGGTCTTCGAAGTCCTGATTATGAATCTTATGCAATTGCTATGTTGATTTTAAAATTCAACATCATTGTGAGTATTACTGGAAGTGTTATATGTTCTATCATTTTATTAGTGAAAAATCGAAAGAAACATTCATCTGTTTAATCACCTATTACATAGAATATTGAATAGTTCCTTGTTCAACCTGTTCATTATTAAAATTCCTCCGTATAATTAGATATTCAAAATAATTATACGGAGTTTTAATTTCTAACATCATCTAAATAGATTAACCTTACTTAAATGAACATACGCATTATCCTGATTTATACGTTCCAAGTACATATTCGTCGTCGAAATATCCGAGTGGCCTGCCCAGTCTTTTACGACTGCGAGCGGGACATCACTTTCAAGCAGCATCGTCACAAATGTGTGACGGAACCAGTGAGGAGAGACTTTTGAATGCTTTCCAGCTAAATTCACTGCTTCTTTTACAATTTTATAAAGAGCAGGGTAGGATAATCGTTTTTTATGTTCGTAATCTTGCTTATTATATAAAGCGAAAAATAGTGGAGTAGTATCTGCCGGATCTATTTCAACAGACTCTCCAATACTTCGTCTATAATCTAATAATAATTTCTCTGTTTCCTCTTTTACTGGAATCGTCCGCGGTTTATTTCCTTTTCCGATAACATCAGCAAAAAGATAACCTTGACGATTGTAGCGGAAACTTCCCCAGTTCAAACTTAATAGTTCACTCGCGCGAAGACCTGTCGTATAAAGGAGGTAGCCGATAAGTAAATTCCGCTTTTCCAATTGTTCACGATTCCGGTTTGCTTTCACAATTTTCGGAAAGAAGGAGATGACATATTCGGCATCTCTTTGATTTAATTCCCGTACTTGAACACGAGTTTGTGCATTTTCTTGACGAGTTTCTTCTATTATATAGTGCCCTTTTTTTGATACAGGTTTAGAGATCCAAGTGGAGAGATGCGCTTTATAAAATTTCGTTTCATATCCGAAGTCTAATAATCTTCTAAAAAACTCCAATTTCCTTATTGCAGATTTAGCAGCATATTTTTCCTTTATATATTTATTATAAGCTTTCACTTCTGGAAAACCGATATCCCGAAGTGAGAGGGAATGCTCTAATAAAAAAGTCAGCAATGTTTTTGCATCAGAACGATACGCCTTAATTGTATGAGGGGAGAGTTGCTTATCTGCTGTAAAGATTTTCTCCAGAAAAAACCATTCTAAAAATTCTTTCTCGGTGCTGTTCTCCAATGATAAATTTCTATGTTCATCAAGTAAGTGTCGATCTTCTAATTTATTTTGCAGCTGTGTTAAATATTGTTCACTCGTTAACTCATGTAAGACCATTAAGTTATCCATCTAAAATCTCCTATATTAATTGATAATAATTTTATTATGTAAAGTAAAGATAAGGCATAATTATCTTTACTTATAGTATATCATAGAATATTTAATAAATTTCACTAAAAATTGAGTTTTTTACAGTGTCGGAGATTGACATTCTGACGCATTTATTTTTCTTTTCTAATACCATTGGTCATTCATTTTGCTAGAGAGGCTCTCAGCGACACAAGAAAATAATGAATAAAAAAGGAGATTTATAGAAGAGAAAGGAGGAGAAGATTGCTAGAATATTCTAATTAGAATAAGAAGTTGATAAGAAATGTATCCAGATCAAAAGGGAAATCCACAAACGGATGAAGGTTTATAATATTGGGGATTTAAAAGCTTATCTTTAAAATGAGAAATGTTTGTGGATTTGATTAGAAGCATGAATAGAAAGAAGAAACAATTCCTTTATTTTTTTCGGTGAATTGGCTGGTTTTGTAATTCGATCATATGACGCTTAGTCCATATTTTTGTGAATTCATTTACAGCGTGTGTAAGTTTCTTCATTTATATTTCCTCCATTTCATATTTGTTATCTTTATTATCATGTATAATTGCTTTTTAAACAACGTCACTGAAAACGGCAACATGTTAAATGAAAACGAAAACAAGAAGCATGAAAACGAATATCATACTAAGTTTTCATAGAAATTCTCAAATTTTCTCTGTTTTTCATTCATTTCCAATTTTAAAATGATCGGATGTTTCCGATTTTTTAAAGATTCGGCTTATCCGGACAAATTCGCACTAATTTTCCATGTATTAACATTTTAAATATAGATCAAAAGGAGAAAAATCACGGGTTTATACTTTATTATAAATATAATATTTCCGAAATGATCATCAACAATATGGATAAATTCCAATTTTACTCAATTAACTTATTATACAATAGAGGTGGAAGAGATTATTTAATAAAAGAATAGTTTTAGAGGAGGGATAATCATTGGAGTATTTTGTATTATTCTTTTGTTTTGCTATTACATTACATAATATTGAGGAAACAATTTGGCTGCCTGAATGGTCAAAAGGAGCTTCAAAATTTCACAAAGCAGTTAAATCGAATGAGTTTTATTTTGCCATCATTGTTATAACTTCTTTAGCTTATTTATCCTCTTTTTATTATTTAATTTTTCCACAGTCCGATATTGTGAAATGGGTTTTTACCGGATTTTTAGGTTCTATGATTTTTAATGCCATTTTCCCGCACCTCTTGTTAACAATTATTATGAGGAAATACGCTCTAGGACTTGCGACGGGCATATTACTAAATATCCCAATCAACTCTTTTATTATTCAATATATGCTCGCAAATGATATGTTTTCAATAAAAGAATTAATCATTTCTACAGTGGTTGTCGGTGCTGTTTTGTTATCATTTATTCCGGTTCTCTTTAAGATCGGAGACAGGATTTCTCCTATCTCTAAGCTTTAAATGCAGAAGAGGACATTTTATTGTAAATGTCCCTTTTTCGGTAATATTATTTCAAATGATGTTCCTTTAGAAAGTTCACTCTTAACGGAGATTGTGCCATTATGAGCATGAACAAGTTTATAAACAATCGCCATTCCAAGCCCGGTTCCATCTGAAGAAACATCAGTCGTCGTTCCACGGTAATATTGTTGAAAGAGATTTTCCACTATATGAGCAGGCATGCCAACACCATTATCTATAATATGAATAATAGCATTTTCATTACTTTCAGCAATTTTTAAGTACACATCAGTATTTTCAGGATTATGTACAATACAATTCATGAGAATGTTTTGTAAAATACGCTCCATGAATTTCTTATCAAATTCTATAGGAATAACAGGTATGTCTGTTTCGAAATACAATTTGTAATTGCTTGCCTGCGGATTATTACTAATATTAGCAACAACTCTTTTTGCAAATTCCACTAAATCCTGACTCGTCTTATGCAGAGGTAAAGCACCTCCGTGTAATACGAGGCTTAAATCTTGAATTAATTCCTCCATATGCTTCCCTTTATGATCGATTTCCTGTAAGAAAGAACGAGTTTCTTCTTTTGACCATTCATATTGATCATTTAATAAAAGGGTAGAGTAGCCAGTTATATATGTTAAAGGTGTCTTTAAATCATGTGAAATACCAGCGATCCATTCTTGTTTCGCATTCTCTATTCTTTCTCTTTCTATCTCAGAAGCTTGCAATTTTACAGCTAATGACTGAAGATGCTGGAGTACTTCTTTATATAAAAGGTAGCGGAAGTGAAGTTTTCCTTTTCGATTATAAATTTTTTGCAAACTTACAGGAGGTTCATAGTTTTCTTGTGAAAGCTGATGAATCCAAATCATTATAAATCCGATTGGACCACCAAAATACCATCCAAACAAGCCAATACAAATAATTGTGATAATAATAGAAATCCATAATACAAGCAGACCTTCATCATCTGTACTGACAATAATATTTAGAAAAGGAAGAATGCCTTCAACAATAAAAAGAATACTAAAACCAGTTGCAAACATCCAAAACACAAGTCCCAATGCTAAATGGACAGTAAACCGGGTTTTTATTCGCATATAAACTCCTCATTCGGAGGGATAAATTTATAACCGATTCCCCTTAAATTAATGATGATTTTTGATTTCCTCGTATCATCACCAAGTTTCTTCCTTAGCTTGGATATATGAATCGTCACTGTTTTTTCTTCTCCAAACACATCATTTCCCCATACTAATTCGTAGATTTGAGCCTTTGTGAAAATACGATTCGGGTTTTTACAAAAGAAATGAAGCAGTTCCAGTTCTTTTGCTGTACATTCTACTAGCTGATTTTTCACTGTTAATATGGCCGATTCCATGTTGAGCATAAAGTAGCCGTAATTATATAAATTATTTTTCTGCTTAGGACTCTCGTACATTTTCTGACGGCGGAGGATCACTTTTATCCGTGCCACGACTTCTAAAATATTAAAAGGTTTTGTAATATAATCATCGCCGCCTATTCCGAGTCCCGTTAATTTATCAAAGTCTGTAGAACGGGCACTAATAAAAATAATCGGTGTATTCGTGTTTTTTCGTATTTCTGTACATAGTTCAAATCCGCTTATATCTGGAAGCATAATATCAAGCAAAATAATATCGTATTCTTTTTCCTGCACGAGACGGAGCGCATCTTTCCCAGTTGATGCGGTGTCTATATTTACAAAATTCTCTTTTCTTAACGTAATTTCTAATAGTTTCAAAAGACCAATTTCATCATCTATTATTAATATTTTTGCAGATTCCACTTCGATTTTCCCTCATTTTATTTTCTCTATATAAACATTTTCCTTTGAGTTTACTTTCCTTTTACTTTCATTCGTTACACTTAGTTTAACACATCAATGCAAAACAGGGAGGAAAACAATGGAACCAATTATTCAAATTAATGAGTTAAATAAGGAATTTAAAGGAAAGAAAATAGTTTCTAATGTTAATATGACAGTGAATAAGAGAGAGATTTACGGATTTTTAGGACCGAATGGAGCTGGAAAAACAACGATTATGAAAATGATTTTAAATTTAGTAAAGCCAACTTCCGGTGAAATCCTTGTATTAAATGAGATCATTTCCCCGACGTCTTATCAATACTTAAAGAAAGTAGGAAGTATTATTGAATATCCTGTCTTTTATGACAGACTGACAGCAAAGGAAAATCTGAATCTCCACTGCCAATATATCGGATTCCCTCATAAAGGATTAATAGAAGAAGCTTTAGAAATCGTTGGTCTGAAAGAGGTGGAAGATAAAAAGATTCATGAATTTTCTTTAGGAATGAAGCAGCGGTTAGGGATTGCACGGGCAATTGTAACAAGACCTGAGATTCTTATTCTCGATGAACCTATTAATGGACTTGACCCAATCGGTATTAAGGATATGCGAAAACTTTTTTTACTTTTAAAAGAGAAGTATGAAATGACGATCTTAATTTCAAGCCATATCGTTTCAGAAATTGAATCTGTCGCAGATACGATCGGTATTATTAACGATGGGAAACTATTAAAAGAAGTGCGGATGGAGGAAATTAGAAAAGAGAATACCGAATATATTGAAATTGATATAGATCATATAGGAAACGCTGTACGAGTATTAAAAGATCAATTAGCAGTGAAAAAATATGAAATAGAAAATGATCATATTATCCGGATTTTTGATCAGAATATTTCCCAGTCTCAAATAAATAAAGAGCTGATTATAAATGAAGTGACAGTAAATAGAATAGAGAAAAAACAGCATAATTTAGAAGAGTATTTCGTTAATCTTATTAATGGAGGCAGCAGACATGAATAAACTGATGACATTAGAATGGCAAAAAAACCGCTTATCCAGTTACTTTAAAGGGGTAGTAATTTGTATCATATCCATTTTCGCTGCTGTTACTCTTATGGCTTTAGAGTCAAAAGGAGAAAGTGAACCACTCTTCTCAGATTATGAGGGGTTCATGTCTTTAACGAATATTTTTATTAGGATTGTATTTATCATTTTTTCGAGTGCCATTTTATCTCGTTTAGTTATTGAAGAATATAGAAATAAAACAATTCAATTATTGTTTACATATCCGGTCCAAAGAAAGAAAATCATTCAGTCCAAGCTTTTCATCGTCTTCTGTTTTTGTTTTTTCAGTATTATTATTGCTACGTTTATTATTAGCCTATTAACTTTTTTCTTAAATCCGATAATAGGGATTTTTGAAGCCGATGTCAGTATTTCTGAAATCATCGCTACAGTTCCAGCTATTTTGACTAATGCATTTATGATGGCAGGAGTCAGCTTGATTCCTTTATATTTTGGAATGAGGAAAAAATCAACAGCGGCTACGATTACGTCATCGGTTGTTATCGGTTTTTTAATTAACGCAACCGTTTCAGATGGAAATAGTTCTGTCAGTCTGTTTCAGTTTATTGGAGTACCGATCATATTATGTCTATCTGGTCTTGGGATTGCTTATCTTTCTTATCATAAGATTGACAAAGCGGACGTAGCTTAAAAAATATGAAATGAGGAATTAAAATGAAAAAAAGGATAGTAAATTCGATTCTATTAATTGCTGTCAGCGGATTGCTTTCAGGATGTCAGCAAACGGGAGAAAAGAATTTTAAAGAAGAAACTTCTTTTGAAGCGGGCGGTATCGAAGAAATAGAAATAAACAGCGAATCATGGGATATTGAACTGCAAAATACAGAATCTGAAAACATCATCATTGCAGTTGACGGAAAACAAAAAGACAAGAATAACGATCCTGTAATAATTAATAATGAAGGGAAGAAGGTGACCGTTAAACAGCAAGATGAAAAAGGGATCAGTGGTGGATTCAGTTTTGGAAAAGAAGGGACTATTTCTATATCTATTCCGAAAAAGAAATTAGCTCAGATTACACTGAATAATACATATGGAGATATAAAAGTCATGAATACAGCGGCTGAAAATATTATCGTTTCGAACGATTCAGGTGCTGGGAAAATAGAAGGACTTTCAGCGGAGAAAGGCAATTTTATTTCAAAAGATGGGGAATGGAGCCTTGAAAACAGTTCAGTCAAGGAATTAACTGTAACTTCTGCTGCTGGTGATAATTATATTACAAATGTACTCAGTTCCAAAGGAACAATCACTTCAACAGATGGTGAAATAGTAATGAAAGATACAATAGAAGGAGAGTCATTACGTACTGAAACAAAATCAGGAGATATTACTATTTCTTATAAAGAAACTCCGACTTCTTTAAAAGTAACGGCTAATAGTAATTCATTTGATATAACAGTTGATTTAAATAACTTTAAGAAAACAGTAAATGCAAAAAATTCAATAGAAGGGACTGTCGATGAAGGGTTAAATAAATTGGATGTAGTAAGTAAAAATGGTGTTATAAATATAATGAAATAATTTGTTTTTATTAAATATAAGAAAATAAATGTAATATCCTCCTTTCTATAAATCTAGTTAATTTTAACACTGCTAGATTTCCTCATTGACGATACAAATAAAGTGATGGATAATTATAAAAAGGAGGGATTGCTATGGTAACTCTAATAAAAAATAAACATCTTAAATTAAACAAAGAAGATAATAAAAAAATACTAGAAGAATTACAATTAGACAACAGTTCCAATATCAATCCAGATTACAAGGCGTTCTTAAATGATTGTATCAAAGTAGCTGCTAATGCAAATAAAATTAAAAGAGTATTCTGAGGTGCTATATTGGAATGGATTTTAATAAAATAGATTTTTTATCCTTGGACAAAACTTACCAGTTAGTTCAAGGATTTTCTTGTGGAAATGATTGGATAAATGATTATTTAAAACAACCAAGTAACGCTATTTTCGATCATAGATTAGGGATATCATCTACTACAACATTAGTATATGAAAATGAAATCGTTGCTTTTTTTACCGCTAATTGTTCCCATTTAGAAATACCTATGGAAGAAGCGAGAGAAATCGGATTGAAAGATGATTTATTCATTCCAGCTGTAGAAGTGAAGTACTTAGGAGTGAAAGAAAAGTATCAAACAAATGGTATTGGTACATATTTATTGCAATTCATAATTGGGAAGGTTCTCGAAATTACACCTGTTTTCGCTTGCCGTTATATCTTTTTATGGGCAGTTGAAGATAAAATTGAATACTATGAAAAGAGATACTTTCAATTAACAGGGAAAGAAGAAAATGGACTCTACCTGATGAAGTTTCTTATTCCTACTTATGAATGGGAAGAAGAATAATAGATTTATAGTATAAAAACCGCTTAATTGGATATACATATAATAATACTTTTTAAGCCGGTGGTGTAGAAAATGAGATTAGGCAGAAAGAAGATTATCGGTGCTGACATTAAGGAAATATTTAAAGAAATGAAGACAGATAACTATTCTGAAGCTAAGAAAAAGTTTATGAAAGAAGCTAAGTCGATCGCAAAAAAGCGTTCAAGATAATAGTCATTAAAAAGAATTCTCCCAATTGTTAGAAACAGTTGGGAGAATTCTTTTTAATTATTTATTTCCTTCCAAAGAGTAAAAGGATTATTACCTTCACTGTCTTTGTCTAATTTTTTCAGTTTAATATCTCTTTCTTCCTTAGGAAGTGCTAGTTGCTTATAGACGTATGTTGTTCCTAATCCAGCTTCTTCTTCCTCTTCTGCAGTAAATGCGTAGTAAACATTTTTGAAATTCGCCCAGTAAATAGCTCCTAAACACATCGGGCAAGGTTCTCCGCTTGCATAAAGTTCACAATCAGAAAGGTCAGATGTGCCAAGGGTGCGGCAAGCTTTACGGATCGCTTCTAATTCCGCATGTGCTGTCGGATCATGTGTTTCAAGAACATCATTTACTCCTTTTGCAATGATTTCCCCGTTTCTTACTATTACTGCTCCAAACGGCTTGCCTTTTTTATTTTTTGTATTATCATAAGCTAATTCAATAGCCATTTGCATGAATTCTTGGTGGCTCATTATGAAACACTCCTTGATTTTTTCATTATTTTTTCCATAACTGTTCAAGTAAGATGACAATCATAGTACCGACAAGAAGACCGTTGCTGCATATATATTGGGCAATAGAAGGAAGTCCCTCGAATGTACTGCCAGGAAGAAACATTAATCCGAGCCCAATTAATAATGTAATTCCAAGTATCGTTAATCGGCGCTGATCAAGTTCTTCTTTCATAATAGACTGAAAGGAAATTCCAATCATTTGAACGAATGATGCGAGCAGTGCAGCACTGGCAACAGACCCTGGAAGTAAAGCTAAAAAATTAACGATGGCAGGAATGAGTGCTATTGCTGATAAAGCTAAGCTTGCGATAAGAAAAGGCTTTATTCTTTTTTGTCCTGTTAACTGGATAAAACCTGCTGATACAGGGAGTGGAACGATTCCAACTGTAGAAAAAATAGCTGCGATAAAGTGAGAAATACCGCCGCCTGTGATACCACGGTTAATCGTTTGTTTCTCTTCTCTGTCAGCTTCCGGCACTGCTTGTCTAACAGCTGTAACTGCTGCAACCGTATTGGAGACGAGAAGAAACAGAAATAGAATTGCTGTCATCGTCATTCCTACATTCAGTTGCGGAGGTCCCCAAGCGAAAACTTCCGGCAATTTAACGAAGGAATCAGAATGTGAAAGTACAGGAGCTTTTTTACCTAATAGGAAATATAATAGCCATCCAGATAAAATCCCAATTAATACGGCATAACTTTTGATCCAGCCTTTTCCTTTGATTGATAATAGGATTACAAGTATAAAGACAATGAATGAAACTGCTACTACTCCGTAATCCAAACTAGCTGCTCCTTCTTTTATTCCCAGCATTCCCTCTAAGAAAACACCGCTAAGCTGAAGAGCAAGCATTAGAAGGAAGGAGCCTGTCACTAATGGAGTAAAAAGAAATAACAGTTTGTTAACTAAACCTGTTAGACCGAGAATGAGAAGCAGAGTCCCGGCAACAATTAATCCTCCTTCTAAAAGCTGCAGTGTTTCTCTTGTATCTTGCCCTTGCTGAATAGTTAAACCTGCTAAAATGACAAATACGCTAACCCATGATCCTGCAGGTCCGTCAGCAATCGGGTATCTGTGCCCAATCCAGCCTTGAATAAAAGAGCTGATACCGACGACAAAAAATGTCCGCTGCATCAGCTCGGAAATCTCATCGATGGACAAATGAAATACATTGCCAATTACAATCGGAAATGCGATGGAGCTTGCCAATAGAAAAATGAACCATTGCGATGTACTTAAACTGCTGTAAAAAATTTGTTTCTTCATCTTTATTTCACCTTTAAAATAATCTATTTTAGATGCTTTACATCTATAAAAGTATGATATCTTAAGAATTAGTATATGAAAAATATTAAAAAAATTAATTTTACTTAGTTTTTCCATATATATAAGGAGGTTTTGTATATGGATATAAGACAGCTGCGATATTTTATAGCAATTGTAGAAGAAAGGAAAATTTCAGCTGCAGCCAGAAGGCTTCATATGTCTCAGCCTCCATTAAGCCAGCAGCTGAAAGCAATGGAGGAAGAGCTTGGTACTGTATTAGTAGAAAGAAGCGGAAAGTTTTTAGAATTAACAGAAGCAGGGAAGTCTTTATATAAATACGCTTTGCAGATGGTAAAGCTAATGGAAGAAGCTAAAATGGAAATTAAGGAAGTTGGAAATGGAGTAAATGGAAGACTCAGTATAGGCATTAACACATTCTCAGAAGCTAATCTTTCAGAAGTACTCCAGCAATTTCATAAAGAGTACCCTAAGATTACATATAAAATTCAGCAAAATGAATCAGCTCATTTATGTAAATTAGTAAAAGACCGTGTAGTAGAGCTTGCGATTATAAGATTGCCACTTGAACTGAGTGACTTTTCAGTTATTCATCTTAAAACAGAGGCTTTTTATTTTATAACTTCCGATATGCCGAAGCGACCTTCAGATAAGGAAGTCTCCTTGGCGCATATTAAGAACTATCCACTTATTTTACCGAGTACAGAAGGATTAGGAGTGCATTATATGATTTTGGAGGCTTTTTCAAGATCACAAATAGAGCCATATATTCTTGCAGAGTGCTCTGATATCTCTCTTTTATTCGATTTAGTCGCATCTGGCTTTGGAGCGTCTATTATTCCAGAAGGTGTACTTCAGCAATATAACAATGATCAAATAAAAGCCTTCAAAATTTCAGTTGCAAAGTTATCCTCATCGACGGGGCTAATATGGCTGAAAAATCATTATCTGTCCAATGCTGCCCAGAACTTTATTACCTTATTAACAAACAGCGAAAAGACATAACATAATCAAACTAGGCACAATTTTTCATTCTGCCTAGTTTGACAGATAACTAATAAAATATTTTTTTATTAAGTACTTCTAAAGCATGCTCAATCTCCTCAAAATCTTCATTAGACAGATTTTGTATTCGATCTAAAAAACGGGTTTCAGTACATTTAAAAACTTCATCCATCATCATTTCCCCAGTTTTGGAAAGGCAGATATATTGCTTTCTTCGGTCTTTATCATCTTCTATTTTTTCTATCAATGATTTTTCACTTAATTTTTTTAGCTCACGGCTCGTATTCGGCATGGACATATGCTGACACTCACTGATTTCGCTCGGCGTTATGGGCTGGCTCACCTTTATAGACTCAAGGATACTGTATTGAACAGGGGTTATATTATCTGGTTTTGATTCTTTTGTTAATTCATGTGTGACATGATGCACAGAAGCTGTAAATGCTACAAATTTATAAAACAATTCTCTTTTATCCATAATAAACACCTCTTACTGCCACCGTAACAAAAAAATTATCAAAAAACAATTATCATTTGATAATTAAAAAAAGAGATGGTATTATTTACTTATCAAATGATAAGTAAAAGGGGAGTACATAATGAAAACGTTAATTATTTATACGCATCCGAATCATAATAGTTTAGTTTATTCATTTTTAGAAAAAGTTATAGAAGGAAGTAAGGAGAATCCTAATATAAAAGAGATACAAATATTAGATTTATATGAAGAAAGCTTTAATCCTCTTTTAGTATTTAACAAGGAGAAGAGAAGACGAGATATGTACCGTGATCCAAACCTTGAAAAGTATAGAGAACAAATAATGTGGGCTGATAAAATTGTCTTTATTTATCCTATTTGGTGGGGAAGACCTCCTGCGATGCTTATGGGATATATTGATCAGATGTTTGCCTCCAATTTTGCTTATAAAGATAAAGGCGGTCTGCTTCCGGAAGGACTTCTGAAAGGGAAATCAGTCGTATGTGTTTCCACTATGAAGGGACCTGCAAATTATCCTTTGCTTTACTTAAATAATGCTCATAAAATATTAATGAAAAGAGCTTTGTTTAGTTATGTAGGAATTAAAAAAGTGAAATTTTTCGAATTCGGCAATATGGAAAGTCCAAAAGGAAAACAGACTGAAAAGTTAAATAAAGTATATCGTTATTTTCAGTCGGTAAAATAAATTTAACCCAATTGCATCATTAAATCCTTTAGTATCTCGTACAATGATATAAAAAGAGAGTGTGAAACAGGAATGATCGATGCATATGAATTTATCTCAAACTTTGATGATAACTTAATTTACTTTATCGACTCTTACGGAGAACTTATCTATATTTTACTGTTTTTACTCGTCTATTTAAAAACCGCTTTCGTGATCTTGACTTTTATACCGGGGGATTCATTAGTTTTTGCAAGCGGAGCGTTAGCGGCATTGGATATGTTAAACCTGTGGATCTTATTATGTTTATTTATAGCGGCAACGATTAGCGGGGACTGTCAAAACTTTTCACTTGGCAAAATGGCGAAGAAGCTTCATCAGTCGAGAAAAGCAAAGCTCCGCTTAATATCGGATAATAAAATTGAAACTGCTCAAAACTTTCTTCATAAATATGGACAATTGTCTATCGTTCTAGCTAGATTTGTTCCTCTCATGCGCACGACAGTCCCGTTTGTCGGCGGATTTACCAGCTATCCTTTCTCCGTGTTTTTTAAATATAATAGCCTGGGCGGCATTGCCTGGACTGCTTTTTGGCTGAGTGCGGGATTACTTTTAGGGAATCTTACATGGGTAGAGAATAATTTAGTTTTGTCCCTGTTTCTCTTTTCGATTGTTCCTTTTATCATTCCTGCAATATATTTAATTGTGACAAAAGGAAGCTTACTGAGGAAAAAGGGAATGAAAAAGAGACTGTAAGCAGTCGATTCACATCAATTTCCTTACTTTATTCATGAAGTAAGGTTTTTTATGTTTTTACGAATGGGATATTATTGAAACATAATTCTATAATGCTCCAATAAAGAGAAAGACATAATATAGTCACGGAATGGTCATATTATCTCCATCCCAAAACAAGTATACTAGAAAAATAGAGGAAAAATGAAAAATGCCGATAAGGAGAAGAAAAAGTCCATGAAAAAGTTTATTATTTTATTAGCAAGTTTATTTATTATCGTAATGGCCGGCTGCTCTAATGGAAAAGAGGAACCGATAGAAGTAACGTTCCAAATTTCCGAAAAAATCAAAGTGAATGAAGAAATTACCATGGAAGCACTTGTCATACAAGGAGAAGAAAAATTAGCAGATGTTGACCATGTTCAATTTGAAATTAAAAAATCAGGACAGAAGGAACCAGTAATGGTTAACGGTATATATAAAGGAAATGGTTTATACCGTGGAAATTATACATTTAAGGAAGAGGGAACGTATACTGTTATTTCTCATGTCATGGTAAGAAGCCAAATGATTATGCCAGATAAGGAAGTAACGGTAGAAAAGGCCGGAAATACTGTAGAAGAACAGAAATAATGAGACATTGATCTATCCGTTTTGAGTTTCTAGAAAAACAGATGTACAGTGATAATAAAGTTTTTTAGTAAAATTATTGAGCTATAGGGCAAAAATAGTATGAATTATTTTGAAGATGCAATCCCGGAATACGGCCGAAAATCGGCTAATTCTGGGATTTTTTTGGATTTCAAATGTGAAAAATGTGCATTTAAAATTTAAAGGAGGGTCTGAAATAGAAGAAATATATTTAAAATGATAACTAAAGAAGCAATTATCCAAGTTAAGTATTAGCTTTCCCAAATTTGATGATTTATTAAAAAAGAAAAGCCCCTTTTAAGTACTAGTTAATAAATAAGGGAACGACATCACTTGAAATATAAATACTGTAATTGTAAACAACTCCGTGAAAAGCGTTTTATTTATAGAAATAACTTCTTTTGTTCAAAATATTGTATGGAAATATTCTTTATAAGAAAGAAAAGATATTTATCTGGAAAAGAGTTGTTTCATGAACTAATACTTTATTACAAAAAAAGAAGCTTTT
Organism: Metabacillus fastidiosus NBRC 101226; assembly: GCF_001591625.1. Classification (GTDB taxonomy): domain Bacteria; phylum Bacillota; class Bacilli; order Bacillales; family Bacillaceae; genus Metabacillus; species Metabacillus fastidiosus. The sequence goes on along the minus strand of NZ_BCVG01000008.1, from coordinate 62,607 downwards.
AATATGGAAGATTCTTTTTTACTACTTAAAATGTCATTTATGTTAACTAGAATTAAATATAAAAAAATAGTCCTCTTATAAAGTTCTCTTGTTATAATGACTCAAAATATAGAATAATGTAAAAAAAGAAAGAGGGATTTTTAGTATCATCAGTAATCAAATCGATAAAATCATTCATCCTTTTCATTGTTTCGGTTCACCACTGCATCTCTCCAAATAAATTTAATCAAAAAATTACCATATATATTTTTTTTATAATCTGCTCATAAAAAAACTAATCTAAACGAAACTATTAATAAGAAATAAACATAAGCAGTAAAGACCAAGTTTATTTTATTAGACATGATCTCTTTCGAGAGAAGAACGCACTCCCTTCAAGTGCGTTCTTTTTTTATCCTTATAGAAATCTATAGAAGAAGAGCATAAGGGGGTTTTTTATAGGTATATTTTTTAAAAAAGTCATCAGGTTTTCTCTTAAATATAATTATTTATTTTGTAAATAGATGGCTTATTAAATATCAACAATGTAAACTTTATCTAATCAATACATTTGGTGTCATTTAGGAGGGGTATTTTGGAACACGAATTGAAAGAGTTTATTAAGAAGTGCGACCTTGCAATAAAGCAAGAAGATTTTGATACTTTGATGAATTACTATACTGATGATGCAATTCTAGTTGTAAAGCCTGGAATGATTGCACGAGGGAAAGAAGAAATCAAAAAAGCATTTATTGCAATTTCAAAATACTTTAATAACACTCTTGTGCCAACACAAGGAGAAATGATTATTTTAGAAGCAGGAGATACAGCTTTAGTTATTTCTCAGACATTACTTGAAGCCGATAAAAACGATAATGAATATTCAATGGATAGAAGAGCAACATATGTTTTCAAGAAAAATTCACAAGGTGAATGGCTTTGTGCAATTGATAATTCATATGGTACGGAGTTAATCAACAAGTAGACATTAAAGAATTTGGAGTTTTGCATTTAAACTATCCAGCACTTTAATATAGTAAACAGCAAAGCTAAGTAAAAAGAAGCCTAAGAAAGATAATTATTAAAAATAGCGGATTGAGCCTATTGTGATACAGGTGCAATCCGCTATTTAATTTCCATATTTAATCATTAAAGGGATTTACAATAGAAATTTACTATGTTATGGTTGATTACACAAGTAATCAACCATTTAACTATTCGGTGAAAATGAATAAAATAAGGAGAAAACTGTGAAATCAACTTTTGACGATACGAAACCAATTTTCCAGCAAATAGCAGACATGATTGCTGATGACATCGTGGATGGACTTTTAGAAGAAGGGGAACAGATTCCTTCCACAACTGAGTTATCGAAGTTTTATCAAATTAACCGGGCTACTGCTCAAAAAGGATTAGCAATACTTGTTGATGCCGGGCTTGTGTATAAACAAAGGGGAGTTGGAATGTTTGTAGCAGATAATGCAAAGGAGACATTGCTTACTGAGCGCAAAAAAGACTTTTATAAGCAGTATGTGCAGCCTATGTTAGATGAAGCGAATCGGATTCATCTGACGAAAGAAGAAATTATTCATTTTATCAAGGAGGATTCTGATGATTAATATAAGTAATCTATCGTTTTCATATGGAAATGCACTTGCATTAAAAGATGTAAATCTACAAGAGACTGAACCTATTATTGTAGGATTGTGGGGGAGAAATGGGGCTGGTAAAACGACTCTCATGAAACTGCTTTCCGGGCAAGAGAGTCCTAATGGTGGTCAAGTGAATGTAAGCGGCATTTCCCCTTATAACAACAGTGAAGGTATGAAATATATTAGCTATATGCAGGAAAACCATCCATTTTCAGAGCTTTGGAATGTGAATGACGCTCTTCGATTCGCTTCCTATTTCAATGAAAATTGGGATCAAACATTAGCTGATGAACTTGTCACATTATTTGAATTACCGAGGAAAAAGAAGATTAGAAGCTTCTCAAAGGGAATGCAGACGATGATTACGATTGTGATCGGATTGGCAAGCAAATCACCTATTACGATTATGGATGAACCGACAAATGGACTTGATGCTCATAGAAGAAAGCAATTTTATGATGTGTTATTAGATACGTATGAAGAGCAGCCGCGTTTATTTATTTTATCTTCCCATCATATTGATGAAATTGAACCGATCTGTGAAAAAATAGCGATTGTTGACAGGCAGACAATTACTCATTATGAAGAGACAGAAACATTGAAAATGAAAGGCATTCTATTAACAGGAGATGCATCTGCTATTGAATCTTTAACTGCAGGAAGACGCATTTTAGAAAAGCGTAAACTAAGGAATCAATTGAATGTAATGTTAGATGAGCCATTTAATAATGACTGGCTTTCAAGGGCTAAAGAATCAAATATTACAATTGAAAAAGCCTCGCTGCAGGATTATCTCATTAGTATTACAAAGAGAAAAGAGGAGGAAAAGGTGAAATGAATACTTTTAAGGGACCATTCCGTATTATGTTCGAAGATTTGCGTCTTCAGTTTTATATTCTGGCTGGCGTAACAAGTTTTTTATCCATTCTTTATATCGTATTAGGAATTTTTGTCCCATCAGATGATAAGTTTATGGTCGGAGTAAGCTTTGGACCTTTTTACGGCTTTTCCTTAATCTATCCGTTCTTTTTTTATACGAAAGGATTCAAATACATTATTTCTTTTGGGGGAACGAGAAAACAGTTTTTATTAAGCTCCTTTCTAAATATTAGTCTCTTTCTTATAATGGCAATCATAATCTTAAATAGCTTTTATTTTCTTACTGATTATTTAGTAAGAGAAGGAATTAGCAAGGGAACATTATTTCATATGGGAAATTTAGCGAATGAAGCAGGTGCTTATCTTTACCCTTGGATTGATCTATTATGGGGAATTATCCTTTTCAGTATCGGTTTTTTCCTTAGTTCGATCTGGTATTATTTTGGAACGTTGCGTATGATGATTGGTCTAACTGTTTTTGCTCTTCTAGCGATCACATTTATAACATTTAGTGATCTTTATGGAATCATTAACTCTATTATTGGTTATTATTTGCTGTTTGTTCACATACTAGCCGTGGCAGGAATTGTGATGATAATTTTATCATATTTCATTATGAGAAATGGGCCGCTTGAAAGAGGGAAAACAGCTGGATTTACAGTAGGCAGCGGAAGTTAACTATAAACAAATATTGATTATAGATAAGAAAGGATACAACTGGGTAATAATCTTACCCAGTTGTATCCTTTTTAAATATAAATTCTTAGGTTTTTAAGCATTCAACCAGTTTTGTGACCATTTTTCTATATCTCTCATAAGAGGCTCTAATGCTAAACCTTTATCTGTCAAGGAATATTCGATTCGAACTGGAGTTTCTGGATAAACATCTCGCTTAACAATCCCTTTGTTCTCCAAATCCTTTAACCTTTCTGAAAGTACCCTGCCACTTACACCTACTGAAGATTCAATAGTACAAAAACGCTGCGGACCTAATAATAACTGGTAAATAATCATTCCTGTCCATCTTTGGCCTAATAGCCCCATCGCTTTTTCAAATCTGGGACAAATCGACTTATCCAATTAAATCAACTCCTTACTTATATTATAAACAGAATTGTAAATAATTAAATTACTTTTAATAAAAAACTTACTTGACTATATTATGTTGTGATTATATACTAACTTACATAAAGTAACTAACTAATTAATTTTCTAAAAAAGCAATTTGTTAGTTAAAAGTAAAAAATAACGAGGAAGTGTTACGTAAATGGAAAGAAAAAATAAAGTAGCTGCAACAATTTTAAGAGTATTTTTAGGTATAACTTTTTTAATGCACGGGTTATCAAAATTTCAAGGTGGCATTGAAAATACGGTTGGATTTTTTGAAAGTCTAGGGCTTCCAGGCTTCACTGCCTATATGGTAGCTCTAATTGAATTAATTGGTGGTATTGCTGTTGTTTTAGGATTGGGAACAAGGGTTATTTCCATTTTATTTGTTATTATTCTGGCTGTTGCGATTGTGAAAGTGAAACTCGCTGCTGGATTCCTTGGAAATGGTCAAATGGCAGGATATGAACTTGATTTAGCATTAATGGCAATTTCAATATATCTTGCTATAACAAAAAGATCTCTTTTAGCTTTAGATAACGTACTGTTTCGTTCTAAAAAAGCTGAGTAAGGAGGTAACTAAAATGAATTTTCATCAGAAACCTGTTACATTCGTAGGCCAAGTTAACTTAAAGGTGCAAAATTTAGAACGGTCGTTAGCATTCTATCAAAAAGTAATCGGCTTTAAAGTATTAGAACAAACTGAAACATCCGTCAGCCTGACTGCGGATGGAAAGACAGTATTATTATCCATTCAACAGCCGAATAATATTGTTCCTAAACAAGAGAGAACGACTGGCTTATATCACTTTGCGCTTCTTCTGCCAAGACGCTCTGATTTAGCTAAAATAGTGCAGCACTTTATCGGAATTGGTTTACGGTTTGGTTCTTCAGACCATCTTGTAAGTGAAGCTCTTTACTTATCTGACCCGGATGGAAATGGAATTGAAATCTATATAGACCGTGACCCTTCTGAATGGAAGTGGGGTAATGAGGAAGTGGAAATGGCAGTTGATCCACTGAATTTTGTAAGCCTCCTGGCTGAAGGTAAACAGCAATCGTGGAAAGGTCTCCCTGCTGCTACCGTTATGGGACATATCCATTTGCATGTGTCCGAATTAAAGAAGACGGAAGAATTCTATATAAAAGGACTCGGATTTGAAGTAGTAAACCGATATGGCGCTCAGGCACTTTTCATTTCGGATAGTAAATATCATCACCATATTGGCTTAAATACTTGGAATGGTGTAGGGGCACCTGCACCTTCTCCTAATAGTGTTGGGCTCGAATCATTTACTTTAATGCTTCCAAATGAGGAAAAGAGAAATAAAATTATTACCCAGTTGAATAGTATTGGAGTATCTGTTACTGAAGAAAATAATTCTTTTATTACTTCAGATCCTTCAGGTAATCGTATTTACTTACAAGTCTAATTGCTGGGGGAAATACTATTATGGGAAAAGAAGAGAAATTTAAAAATTCAGGAATAGAAATTGGCATTTATACGCTTGGAGATATCGGTCCGGATCCACATAACGGAAAAACAATTAGTTCCGGGCAAAGAATAAAGGAAATAATCCAAGCTGCAAAACTTGCTGACGAAGCTGGACTGGACATTTTTGGTGTAGGTGAGCATCACCGCTTAGACTATGCAACTTCCGCACCTCCTGTTGTTTTAGCTGCTATCGCCCAAATAACGAAACAAATCAAATTGACAAGCGCGACAACAGTATTAAGCACTATTGACCCTGTTCGTTTGTTTGAAGACTTTGCTACCTTGGATTTACTTTCAGATGGACGGGCGGAAATAATCGCAGGTCGTGGTGCATTCGCGGAATCTTTTCCTCTTTTCGGTTACGACATAAATGACTATGATACATTATTCTCAGAACATATCGATTTATTTTTACAACTCAATAAAAACGAGAGAATTACATGGAATGGTCAATTTCGCTCATCATTAAGAAATGCTGAAATTGCACCTAGACCTCTACAAAACCAAATACCAATCTCAATCGGTGTTGGAGGCACACCTGGAAGTGCAGTTCGTGCCGGTGAGCTAGGGATTGGAATGACTTTAGTAATACTTGGCGGCGATCCAATGCATTTTAAGCCATTAGTTGATTTGTACCGCCAAACAGGGATAGAGGCTGGGCATGATCCGGAAAATCTGAAGGTATGTCTAACAGGTCATGGGTACATTTCGAAGACAACTCAACAAGCGAAGGAAGAATTTTATCCATATTATTCAAATTACTGGTCATATGTAAACGTTCAGCGAGGGATGACTGCAAGAAGAATATCCAGAACAGATTTTGAACAATTAACAAATAAGGATACAGCTTTATTTGTGGGAAGCCCACAGCAGATCATCGAGAAAATCCTTCGGCAATATGAGCTTTTTGGCCATCAGCGTTTCATGGCTCAAATAGATATAGGCGGTCTGCCTTTTAAGAAAGTAGCTGAGGGCATTGAATTGCTAGCGACGGAGATAGCTCCAATTGTTCGGAAAGAAACAAGTAAGTAAAAAATAATGGTGGTGTAATAAATGGGATTTTTAAATAAATTATTTGGAAAACAAATCAAGGAGGAAAAAACTATGACAACTAAAAAATTAAACATTGGAATCATTTTAGGCAGTACACGTGAAGGACGTGTTAGCCCGCAAGTAGGAGAATGGGTAAAAAATATTGCTGACAAACGTGGAGATGCTAACTACGAAATTGTCGATATTGCTGATTATAATCTTCCGTTTTTAGGAACAACTGATGGAACAGAACCAGGAATTGCTGCCTGGAATGAAAAACTTGCTGAGTTGGATGGATTTGTATTCATCGTCCAAGAATATAATCACAGCATTACAGGAGCACTGAAAAATGCGCTTGATTTCGCTCGTGAAGCATGGAACAACAAAGCGGCAGGTATCGTAAGTTATGGTTCAACTGGCGGAGCTCGTGCAGCTGAACATTTACGTGGAATTATGGGAGAATTAATGATTGCTGATGTTCGTGTACATCCAACATTGTCCTTATTTACAGATTTCGAAAACGGAACAGTATTCAAACCAGCTGAACTTCATCTAACCAATGTTAATGCTATGCTTGATCAAGTGATCGCTTGGAGCGGCGCATTAAAAACTTTGCGCTAAAAGTCTTAAATGATAAGTAAATAATGAATGGACTATCAGGCACTGATAAAAGTGTCTGATATTTTTAAACTGTTTAACGAACAGCAGGATGTTAGCAGACATGATTAAAAACGAAAGATAAAATATCAAAAACATGCCTAGATTTCTTGGGCATGTTTTATTTTAATAAACAGGATGAGCGGTAGCAATGGGATAAAGTTTTCCGTCAAGCGCGAAGGAAACTCTGCCTGTTTCTTCTGAGACAACTAATACAAGTGCATCAGACTGCTCTGATAAACCTAATGCAGCACGGTGGCGGGTACCAAGCTTTCTTCCTATTATCACTTTATTTGTTAAAGGGAGAACATTCGCTGCTGAAACAATTTGATTGCCATGAACTACCGCTGCCCCGTCATGAAGAGGATTACCGGGATAAAAGATAGCTTCCAGCAATTCAGGTGTTAAAGCAGCTCCTATATCTGTTCCTTTTTGGATAATAGAGTGAATAGAGTCACGCCGCTGGACTGCGATCAACGCACCATGCTGACGGACAGACAGTCTTTGAACACAGAGAGAAAGATCTGCATATTTATCTGTAAAAGCAGATAAATAACAGTTTAAATAAAAAGAAGTAGCAATGGATTCGACTTCCAAAAATTTATCCTTAATTTCTCCGAGCTTGCTTAAGAGACAGTTCTTCTCATTTCCTAATGATTTCAGTTCGCGTAATTTATTAGTAATTTGCTTTATTTCTTCTGAAAATTGCTGTTCCATTATAGAGAAATCACAATTACCTGTGTTCATCTTTTACCAACTCCAATTGATAAATTTTCAAGGATTAAACTTGTCATTATTTTTATATTTATTAGTATTAGGCAAATGAAAAGTTTTATAAATTATTTTTATTTTAAATGAGTGCCTTCGTTAAAAACCTCCTCATGCTTTTGCAAGAGGAGGATATAAATTTATGGTTTCAAGACAACTTTTACAACTTCATCCTCATGATTATTGAAAATTTGGTATGCTTTTGCTGCATCGTCAAGTGGAACTTTATGTGTAATAATTTCAGTCGGATCAAATTCACCATTCGTAATCTTATCAAACAGCAAAGGCATATAGTGGATAACAGGAGCCTGTCCCATTTTAAGTGTGAGGTTACGTTCCCAAATGTGACCGAGCGGGAAAGCGTTGTAAAGGGAGCCATATGCGCCAGTCATCTGAATTGTTCCAAACTTTCTGACTGCATCCATCGCGATCTGAATCGCACTAAGCGTTCCACCCTGCAGATGGAGCTTTTGCTGAACTTTTTCCATTGGCGATTTTTTACCGTCCATTCCGACGCAGTCAATGACAATATTGGCACCACCGTTCGTCAGTGCACGTAAAAACTTTCCAGTATCATCATGTTCTTCAAAATTGCAGATTTCTACATTGTTCATATGTTTCGCTTTTAAAAGACGATAAGGCAGATTATCAACCGCAATAACCCGGTTCGCACCTTTCATCCAGGCGAACTTCTGAACCATTAGCCCGATTGGACCACATCCTAAAATAATAACGGTATCACCATTTTTTACACCGGCATTTTCCACACTCCAATAGGCAGTCGGAAGAACATCTGACATAAACAAAAGAGCCTCGTCTTCAAGCTCGCATGATTCTGGAATAACAAATGGCATGAAGTTTCCGTATGGAACGCGCAAATATTCCGCCTGGCCTCCAGGATAATTCCCATACCTTTCCGTAAATCCGAAGTAACCCGCCGAATCAATGGCAGGATTAGGGTTAGAATCATCACACTGGCTTTCCATATCATGCTTGCAGAAAAAACATTCCCCGCAAGAAATATTGAATGGAATAACAACACGGTCTCCCTTTTTCACCTTCGTTACATCAGAACCAACCTCTTCCACAATTCCCATTGGCTCATGTCCAATAACATAATCAGGATGGGCAGGTAAAGCACCTACATAAATATGGAGATCTGATCCACAAATGGCCGTCGATGTAATTTTGACTATAATATCATCCGGCTTTTCGATCTTTGGATCTTCCACATTTTTAACTTGGATATCCTTTGCTCCTTGAAACGTAACTGCTTTCATATTTTCCCCTCCTCGTACAGACTCTTTCCTCTATACCCTTATTTTTTATGGAATACTTGAAAAAGTGAATTTTCCCATTAGAAGATTCAAAATTTTAATATGACTAATTTTAAAAAATGGGATTGATTTAATAGATTGCGGGTAATCCAACAATATGAAGTTAATGAAAAGGAGTGAAAAAAATGGCAAAAAAAGAATTAGCGATGCATGAAAAGCTTGAGGTGCATGAGGTACTTTTATTTAAAACTGCTTGTGCGACTAAAAGTACAGCAATGCTTGAACTTGTAAAAGACAGTGAGTTGAAAAAATTATTAAAGGATGACATAAAAAACTCTTCAAAAGCAATTGAGGAATTAAAAGAAATTTTGAAGAATGCTAAATAAGGAGGAGATTTGTTATGGCCCAAACAAAGACAGAAACAGAGAAGAAAACAAAAAAAGAGAAAAAAACGAAAAAAAGTAATGCTTTTGCGGAGACAATGGACGATATGGCTATCGCAACTGATTTGTTATTATCAGCAAAGGCAGGTGTAAGAAATTACGCTGTGGCGATTACTGAAACAGCGACACCTGAAGTAAGAGAAGTTCTCAAAAAACAGCTCGATAAAGCAATTGATGCCCATGAAAAGATTGCTCAATATATGATTGATAATGAAATGTATCATGCTTATGATATTAAAGAACAAATATCTCATGATCTTAAGAAAGCTGATAAAGCTTTAGAACTTACAGAACAATAATATTCAAAACTGCCGGCCCCAGTGCCGGCAGTTTTTTTGCAGTTGACTTTTCCCTTAGGGGAAGGTGTATAAAAGAATGGAAGAGATTATTAATATATAAAAACGGAGGTGACCTCTTGATAACGATTGGAGAATTTTCAAAAATATGCGGAGTATCTACCAAAACACTTCGATATTATGATGAAATTGGATTAATTCATCCTGAAGAGATTAATCCTGACAGCGGTTATAGATATTATTCCATCAGCCAGTTAAAAAAGATGATCTTTATTAATCGTTTGAAATCTTATCATTTTTCTCTCGAAGAAATCAAAGCCATTCTGGAATTGGAAGAGGATCAATCAGAAGAGAAGCTTTGGTCTGCTCTTAATCGGAAGAGAAAAGAAATACAGGAAAGGCTAAATACTTTTGAATCTACTCTAAAACAAATGAGCAACGATATTTCAAATTTAGAAAAGGGCATATCCATTATGTCATCCCTTGACAATATAGAAGTACAGCTTGTGGAAACGGAAACTATGAATATTCTTTATACTCGTCAGATGATGAGCAGTGATGACTATGCTTTAGGATATGGAAAGTATTTCAGCAGGCTATATGAAAAGATTGCCACTGAAAAACTAACGTTGCTTGGTATGCCAATAACTATTTATCACAGTCCTGAATATAATCCGACCGGCAATGATACAGAGTTTGCCATCCCGATAGAGGAAACTGTAAAAGGAACAAGAGATTTGCCTGGAGGCCTTTGTGCAAAATCTGTTTTAAAGGGGCCGTATTCGGAATTGACATCCGTATACGCCAAGCTGATGGAATGGATAGAAAAGGAAGGATATGAGCTTGTGAAATCACCATATGAGGTATATGTAACCGACCCAAATCAAGCCGCTGTTCCTGAAGATATTGTGACCGAGGTGTATTTTCCTGTAAAGAAAAAATAGCAATAATAAAAAATGTTTTTTAGAGAGGGATTTATCATGCAAAGAAACTACTGGCCGTCTACAGAATGGCAAGTTGCAGACCCTAAAACTTTAGGAATGGATGCTGAGAAGCTTTCAAAGCTTGATCCTGCTATAAAATCTGAGTACAGCAATATAAACGGCATTGTTATTGTGAAAAATGGATATATTGCCTATGAAAGATATTATAACGGTTATGGAGCGGATAATGCGTACCATATGACATCTGTAACGAAAAGTATCATATCAGCCCTCATCGGTATTGTAATAGAGGCAGGATATATTAAAAATGCAGATCAGAAAGTACTCGATTTTTTCCCCGAATATGTGCCCGACCCTGCTGATAGACAGAAACAAGAAATCACGATACGCCATCTTCTCACTATGACGGCTCCTTATCCATTTGAGGACTGGCATGAACCACTGGACAAAATGTGCATGCAGCCTGATTGGATAAAGTATACGCTGGATATATTAGGTCAAAAGGGAAGTATCGGAACTTTTAAATATTCCACTGCGGGAGCACACCTGCTTTCAGCCATTATTACTCGTAGTACAGGGAAAAGTGCCCGTGAGCTTGCCAACGAATACTTATTTAAACCTATTGGTATGAAAGAAATCCCTGATCATGAAATGAAGTCATTTGGATTTGAAGATTTATTCGGGGAAAATGTGAAAGGGTGGGTGAAAGACCCAAACGGTAACTCTACAGGAGGATGGGGACTCACATTAACTGCACAGGATATGGCAAGTTTCGGTTTTTTATATATAAACAGAGGTATTTGGGACAATAAGCAAATTATCTCAAACAAATGGATTCGTGAATCAACAGTGATGAACCCTAATAATTACGGCTATTTATGGTGGCTGCGTGAAGAGAACGGAATTTTTGCATACTTGGCACTGGGCGATGGCGGCAATGTCATTTGCTGTATTCCGGAAAAAGACCTGGTCATAGCCATTGCATCGGAATTCATCATGAATCCTAGTGACAGGTGGACATTGATTAAAGAACATATTATTACAGCTATAATAGAGTAAGCTTAATAGATTTGGCATATAAAAATTATTTTATATGCTCTTTTTAATAGTTACATAATGTTTTAAAGACAAATGATATAATCTATTTAAAATAGTATGGGGGTGTTCGTTCTGATTAAGATGATAAAGCAAGTGGATGATGAAGTTTTATATTGGGAAGTATGGCAAGATGGTAAAACTTTAATAATCCACTATGGCCCTGTTGGAAATACCGGAGAAACGGAAGAAAAAAAGCTGAGCTTATTTCAAAGAGCGGAAAAAGTGATGGATACATTAGCCGAGGAAAAAACTAATGAAGGTTATAATTATGTTGATGAAGATGAACTAATTGAATTAGTTGTTCAATATAGCTATGAAGAAAAAGACATGGAAGCGGTACTTGAAAAGAGACATCATGTGGAAGACTTAATGAATGAATGTTTAGGATGGACAGGTAATGGTTTTTGCGATGGCGGAGATATTGGCAGTGGAACAGCTAATATTTTCAACTATGTTGTAGATATAGAGAAGGCTGTAACAACGATTATAGAAGAACTAAAGAGTAACGACCTTCTTGAAGGATTAAAAATCGGTTACTCGAACCCTGAAGAAGAATATATTGCTTTATATCCTAAAGGAACAGAATTTGACCTGATGTGAAATTAGTACAAAAATAAGCTTGCTGTATTTCTTCTCGTGCTATTATTGTTTAGTCAGGAGGAGAAAGAGATGAAACAATACATAGGTGACGGAATGCTGCTCACTACAGCGATTATTTGGGGTAGCGGATTTGTTGTGACTGCCATTGCATTAGACTATTTAACCGCTTATCAAGTGATGGCAGGAAGATTTGTTTTAGCTGCACTTATACTTACAATTCTATTTGGCTACAAATTTAAAAAATTCACAAAAACTGTCGTGTGGAAAGGCGCTGTCTTAGGAACTATTTTATATATCGCCTTTGCTTTGCAAACGGTCGGGTTACACTATACAACACCATCTAAAAACGCATTTTTAACAGCAGTCAATGTTGTCATTGTACCACTCATTGCTTATCTCATTTACAAGCGTAAAATTGATCGATATGAAATATTCGGCTCAGGTATAGCGATCATAGGTATCGGCTTTTTATCATTGCAAGGTTCTATGACGATCAACATAGGGGATCTATTATCCCTTGCTTGTGCAGTTGGCTTTGCTTTTGATATTTTTTATACAAATCGTTTTATTCAAAAGGAAGATGCGATTTCACTCACAATTGTACAATTCATAACCGCAGCTCTCATTAGTGTAGTCGTGATGTTCACTCAAGGGGATATACCGACAACGATAGAAAAAGAAGCGGTGTATTCGATTGTATATTTAGCAGTCTTTTCAACAACAATCGCCTATCTTTTGCAAAATATCGCACATCAATACACAACCGCTACAAAGGCAGCTATTATTTTATCAACAGAATCATTTTTTTGTATGCTGTTATCGGTTTTATTGTTACATGAAATGCTGACAGGCCGCATGATTATGGGAGCTGTATTAATTATGACGGCAATCTTAATTGCTGAACTAAAGCCGGCATACTATAAAAAGCATGCATTATGAAATAAGAAATGGTATTTTAAATGATTCCATATAGGTATAAAAATGTTGCGATGTTTTCTGCCTTAGATATATTTATCTAATAATATGAATGAAAGCAGAATAGGAATCTAAGTACGCATTTTCTCGTGAAGGGAGAAATCTTATGAATAAATTAATAAATGACAATCTGTATGAAACGAGAAAGAACCTAGTAGAGGAAATTGATTTATTAAGTAATGCTCAATTTAATAGTAAGCCTGATATGAATATGTGGAGTATAGCACAAGTTTGCCATCACTTAGTTTTAGTGGAAGAGGCATCTATAAAGGCTATAGCATGGGGATTAAAAGAGAATGATCATACTCAAAAAGAACGGAAAAATGTTCACTTTATATTATTGGATAGAACGAAAAAGATTAAAGCTCCAAAAATCGTTGAACCAGATGTAAAATCATTTGAAGTACCGCAAATAATTGATTTGTTAAACGATTCGAGAAAAAAATTGATTACTTTTCTTAGTACTATAGAAGATAAAGCCATATTGAAGGAAAAATCAATGAAGCATCCTGCTTTAGGTGAATTACCTCTTGACCAATGGATTGAACAGATATATTTACATGAACAGCGACATATAGAGCAAATAAAAGAGATAAAATTACTTTTAGATGTGAAGCAATAAACTTAGGGATATAAGCGGGTTCTTCTAATCAAATTGAATTTAAAAACAACAATGTTAGTTAAACTAGAATTTCAAAAGTAATCAAATATTTTATAACCTTTCAAGTCTAATAAGAGCATGTTTTGATCAATCTTTTATCAAAACATGCTCTTTCTGTTTGTTTATTTATGAAAGCTGATGGTGCTAATTTGATCAAATAGTTAGATATGAGTAATACAGTATCTTTTAGATAGCTTTTTGGATAGGTATATGTAATTTCCTTTCATTTCAAATAAAACGGTTGCATGATGTTTCACAGATGTATATAATGTTAATATAGTATATATACATTATATAAAAAGTGTAGTTAATTATATGTAGATCGTTCTTCAATGACAATTAATGAAAGGGGAACAACGACTACACTCGGAGTTGAATTTAGTAAATACTCAAAATGATGAAACATGAGAGGAGCAGTGTTCAAATGACGGGCACAGAAAAAAACACATAATATTAATCTAGCAAAACACTGGATGATCACCATTGGTATTTTTTAATTGTTCAATTGACCTTATTTCTTTCCGTTTTTTTACATGGTCATGACAATTCACTTTACTGTTACACTGATTCCAGTAGTACAGGACATTATTTCAAGTATGTTTCCAAAAAAATAAAGAAGAGGGATTGGCATGCAAATAATTATTTCCAATAGTTCAAAGGAACCTATTTATGAACAAATTACGAATCAAATTAAATCGTCTATTTTAGCAGGGGAATTACAGGAGGGGACAGCAATACCTTCCATGCGTAAGCTCGCAAAGGATTTACAAATTAGTGTTATAACGACGAAACGTGCCTATGAGGAATTGGAGAAGGCGGGATTTATCTACTCCATTGTCGGAAAAGGGTCTTTTGTGGCAGAGCAAAATTTAGAGGTTATAAGAGAGAAGAAACTGAAGGTCATTGAGGAGCAGCTGAGTGCGGTCATAACGAATAGCAGAGAAGTTGGCCTGTCACTTGATGAGCTGCAGCAATTATTAAAGATTTTATATGAGGAGTGAGATGAATGGAGAATGTGGTTGAATTAAAAAATGTAACGAAGAAATTCAAAGATTTTTCCGTTAAAAATATTGATTTACAAGTGAAACAAGGCTTTGTAACGGGATTCATTGGAGCAAATGGGGCTGGTAAGTCGACAACGATAAAAATGATGATGAATCTATTAAAACCAGATGCCGGAGAAGTTAAGATTTTCGGGTTGGACTATAAGACGCATGAGAAGGCGATCAAGGAGCGCATTGGGTTTGTATACGATGGCAATGTATTTTTTGAAGGACTGAACTTAAAGGATATAAAACGCATTGTAGCACCAGCTTACAAACAATGGAATGATACACTATTTTATCAATATGTTGAAAAATTCGAATTACCGCTTAATAAAGCAATGAAAACTTTTTCAAAAGGGATGCAAATGAAGGCATCATTGGCGGTAGCACTATCACATCATGCAGAGCTGATCATTATGGACGAACCAACAGCAGGCTTAGACCCTATTTTTAGACGAGAGTTATTGGATCTTTTACAGGAATTAATGATTGATGGTAATCGTACCATTTTCTTCTCTACGCATATTACAACTGATTTAGATCGTATCGCAGATTATATAGCTTTAATACAGAGAGGTGATTTAGTATTTAATCAGTCCATTCATGACGTAGCTGAAAACTATGCGCTCGTTAAAGGAGGATTGGAACTTCTGGATAGAGACACTGAAAAGGCATTTATTCATGTTCATCGTGCATCAACAGGATTTGAAGCATTAACGGATAATATTAAAGCAGTGAAAAATACTTTCGGAGACACAGTTGTCATTGAACGTGCCTCTCTGGAAGATATCATGTATTACTTGAAAGGAGGAATACAACATGCTTAATTTAATCAGACGTGATGTCATACTACAAAAAAGACAGCTATTAATCTTTATTCCTTTTATTTTATTCTTTATCATTATAGACGTATATCCAGCTTTGACTTTTCTCGTTGCCAGTATTTTTATTCCCTTTAACACATATGCTTACGATGAAAAAGCAGAGACAAATATATTATTAAATTCCTTACCTTATACACGTACGGAAATTATCGCATCACGCTATCTTGGCGCTATTGTTTATATGGTTTTAGCAATTGGGGTGACAAGTCTAGCATTATTTGCTTTCAATAAACCGTTTACGATGACTGATATTGCGATTGGCAGTAGCTTATTCTTATTATTTGCTGCATTTACCTTCCCATTATTTTATATATTTAAACCAGGCTATATTACAACAGTTGTTCTCATTAGCTTTGCTCTTTTAACATGGATAGCACGGCCTATTGCATCGTTTATAGCTGAACATTTAACAGCAATAACTGATTTTATTGTTAATTTATCCGTCCCGGCTTTATATACAGGAGCGACACTTGTTATCGTGATAGTCTATGCTATTTCTTGGGGGATTACCATTATTATTTACCAACGAAAAGCATTCTAAATGCGTTCTTTGTACTAGCTGAAAAATTCAAAATCAACTTTGACTAGATGTATGATGCAAGAAGCAGAGATATTCCTTAAAGATAGATTCATTGGAAGAGGATTAAACGATATATGTTAGAATGATAGAAAATGGGGGTGTTATATTGAATAAAGATAAAGAAACTCCTGCAAGAAAAAGAGAAAGATTAAGACAAGAAGAATTAAAGAGAAATCCAACCGGAAATATGAATGATGCGTTTAATAGGACGGAAACTGGAAATCTCGCTGATTTAGTATCCAGTTTAGGTTGGAAAGGCACCGGAATACTTATCCTTGTAATCATAATAGGTTTTGTAGTCGCATCAATATTCTTAAAGTAAACAGGCCTCTTTTTGAGGTCTTTTATTATTCACTTCTTAACATTTCTACTGTTGTATAATTTGATTTATAAAATTACTGCTTATCTCTCCATAATTACAATTGTTGCGAATAGTATTAGTACGGGTTTTTGTTTTATAGCAATTTTTGCAGAGTTTTTTATGGGACCACCCGCTTAAGCTAATAAGCATGTTGCTCCAACCCTCTTAAACAATATTCACATTTCGAATATTACTAAATGTGAATATTAACATAAGGAAAAATCGATGAAAATCTTAATAAAATAAGAGAATCATTGTTTTTATGGGAGGGAGTTAAATACTTCCTTTTATTCTTTAAAGGGAGCTTTATTAACAAGGAATTAAATTAAGGAGTAGCTGAGCATGGGAAGAATAGAAAGAAAGCAACAGCAAAAGTTATTAAGAAAAACATGGAGTTGGTGGTTCTCTAAAAGCCTCCTATTAAAGATAGTATCAATAATGCTGGCATTTACTTTATGTATTTTATTCGTTCTTAATATCATTATTTGGACGAGCGATGTAAGTAAGTTAGAAGATCCTGTTCCGCAGCCAACTATTATTTACGATCAAAATGGGGACGTAGCAAGTAAGATTTCTGCTTCGAATATCGAGGGAGTGAGTATAAAACAAATTCCCAAACATATGATATATGCTGTTATTTCAACAGAGGACCAGCGCTTTTATAAACATAGCGGGATTAATTATATAGGCATTGGTCGAGCGATGATCATGAATATGACAAAAGGGGAAATTGTAGCAGGAGGAAGTACAATAACACAACAGTTAGTAAAAAACGTCTTTCTCTCACAAGAACGTACATATACAAGAAAATTGAAAGAGGTAGTACTAACTAAAAAAATTGAACGTACTTATTCAAAAGATGAGATCATGGAGCAGTATCTAAATCATATCTATTTTGGAGAAGGGGCATGGGGAATTCAGCGAGCAGCTCATGCTTACTTTGGAAAAGATGTAAGCCAATTAACATTAAGTGAGTCTGCTATACTGGCTGGTTTGATCAAAGCACCGTCTGTCTTGTCGCCTTATAAGAATTTTGATAAGGCAATAGAGCGGAGAAATATTGTATTGTCATTGATGAAGAAGGAAGGATATATCAATCAAAAAGAACTTGAAAAGGCAAGGGAGCAAAAGATTGTATTAAAAGAAATGGAGAATGAAGATTATAAAGGAAAATATCCTCATTATGTAGACCATATAGTCGATGAGGCTATTAACAAATATCATCTTACACCAAATGAAATCCTTTCTGGCGGACTTCAAATTTATACAGAACTAAATCCTGGGATACAGAATGCTGTTGAAGAGGTATATAAAGATGATCACGTATTTCCAAATAGCCAACCAGATCAGCTTCTTCAAAGCAGTGCAATCTTTATTAATCCATCTACAGGAGGAATCAGTGCCCTTATTGGCGGTAGAGGAGAGCATACATATCGCCAATTTAATCGTGCTACACAATTGAAAAGACAGCCAGGGTCAATTATGAAACCTTTGTCAGTGTATACCCCTGCTTTAGAACAAGGTTACGATATCTTTGATACATTAGAAGATACTCCTCTTAATATAAATGGATACGAGCCTCAAAATTATGATAAAACATTTCATGGACAAGTCTCTATGTATGATGCAGTCATTCATTCTTATAATATTCCGGCAGTCTGGTTATTACAAAATATAGGAATAGAGTATGGAGGTAAAACAGTTGAGCGGTTTGGAATACAATTAGATGAAAAAGATTATATTCCCGGTTTAGCTTTAGGAGGAATGAACGAAGGAACTTCTCCATTACGAATGGCTCAGGCGTTTTCAGCATTTCCTAACAACGGGATGATGGTAGAAGCGCATGCAATTGATCAAATCGAGGATATTAATGGAGAGACAATTGGAAAGTGGAATAAAAAAGAAACTCAAGTAATGGACACATTAGTTGCTCAAAAAATGACTTTTATGCTAAAAGGTGTTGTAGAAGAAGGAACAGGGGTAAAAGCTAATATGGAAGATAGAGACATAGCTGGTAAAACCGGAACGACACAGCTTCCCTTTACTACTGAAAATGGAGCAAAAGATCATTGGTTTGTAGGATATACTCCTCAAATTGTAGGAGCCGTTTGGTTAGGATACGATAAAACTGATCAAAACCATTACCTTACTTCTTCCAGCAGCGGAACGGCCACTGTTATTTTCAAAGAAATTTTATCTAAAGCAGACAATAATATATCTTCAAAAACCTTTGATCTCTCATTACTGGGAGGTAAATATAAGAAGGAATTAGGAATAGAAAAGAAAAAAGAAAATATAAAGAAACAAAAAGAAATGCAGAAAAACAAAGAGAAGACAAGCGATGATGAATGGAAGAAAGATGATAAATCAAATCATAAAGAAAACCATTCTAAAAATGATGATAGAAAAAAACATGAAAAGAAAGAACAAAAACAGAAGAAAAACAAGAAAGATAAAGAGAAAGAAAACAAACATGGTAAGAAAGACGATTAAATAATAAACAGTACAAAAAAGTTTATTCATAAGAAAAGGAAGTTTTATTAAATGGAAGCGATGCTTTAGTAAAAGCATCGCTTTGTTCTTCAACAGCCGAAAAATTTATTATCGGCTCTCGAATTTGCTGTACATAATCTCATTCATGGTCTCTTTTAATAATTTTTAAGCTATTTTCATTATCGTTTTCAACAACATGTTTAAGAATTGACAATTTATTATTCCAAAATTGTTCATAATAAGAAAGCCATTGTTGGACTTCTGTTAAGGGTTCTGGCTGCAACTGATAGATTTTTTCTCTACCTACTTTCTTTCCACTTACTAATTTTGCTTCTGAAAGTATATGAAGATGTTTGGCAACGGCTGTCCGACTAATGGAAAAATGAGATGTAATTTCTGAGATAGGTAATTCCTTATTAGCAAGTAATTGAAGCACTGCTCTCCTAGTAGGATCAGCAATAGCTTGAAATACATCATACTTTGCTGCTGCCATTTACCCTTCAACAACCTTTCGAAGTCGTTCATTTACAATTCCGATCCAACCATTGTTCATTCTGTCACGAATAACAGAGCTTTTTTCATTCGGTTTTGGAAGAACAGTATCAGGAGATTTCCATCCACTATGTATAAGTGTAAACTCCGTCTTTTCACCCAGCTCTTTTAAAAGAAATGTAACGACCCATCCATCTGTGTCCCATGAAAAGGAAATTTTATTCGGTTCATTAATCTCTAATACTTTACAGGGTGATGGACCAAATGGAGATTGAATATGAAATTCATGTCCTACTTTAGGTTCAAAGTCGTTTGGCATGAACCATAATGCAATACCTTCCGATGTTGATACTGTATTCCATACTTTTTGAATAGGAGCTTCAAAAGTAATTGTTTGCTTAATATCTTGTAATGTTTCCAAATTATCTTCTCCTTTTTTAAAATCATAAAATAAAACCATTTGGTTTCGCTTTTTGATAATATAACACCTTTTGGTTTCGTGTCAATATTGATTCCCCTTTAATAATATTTATTGAAGAATTTAAAAGAAACTTAAATCTAAATAATTTTAAAATATATTAATATAATATATAAAAAGTAATAACCCGTGATTTTTCGCATTTTCGCTATATTTAAGCATATTAATATATTAATAAGAAGACGTAATAAAATAAAACTCATTTATTATTTGGAGGTATAGATAATCAGCTCTGCAAAAGAAAGAAAATAGATAAAATAGATTAATTAAATTAATTTATAATAATGTTAGGAAATAATTTTGCTATGAGAAAATGAAAAGAGGCGTGTAAAAAATGTTAAAAAAAATATTGAGTTCTATAGGAATTGGTTCAGCAAAGGTTGATACTCAACTTTCTAAAACAGTCTATACTGCTGGAGAAACGATGGAAGGTGTAATAGTAATTGAAGGTGGTAAAACAGAACAACAAATAGATGAAATTTACTTATCTTTAATGAGTACTTATATTCGGGAAGTAGATGATAACAAAGTAAATGAAACAGCATTGTTGGAGAAATACAAATTGGTTGATTCACTTATCGTTTCTCCTAATGAAGTAAAAAGAATTCCTTTTCATATTCCCTTACCTTTTGATGTACCTATTACTAAAGGAAAAACAAAGGTATGGATACAAACAGGACTGGATATCAAAATGGCGATTGATCCACAGGATAGAGATTATATCGAAGTTCAGCCTCACCCGCTTGTTGAATCCTTTTTACAAACAGTTAATAGTTTAGGTTTCAGTCTTCGTGAAGTAAAGTGCGAAGAAGCATCGAGAGCGTTACGTAGAAAATACCCATTCGTACAAGAATTTGAATTTAAACCAACAAGCGGATTATTTAAAGGGCGTTTAGATGAACTGGAAGTCATATTCTTCACTTCAGAACATCAAGTAGAAGTGATTTTAGAGATTGATAGAAAAGCACTTGGATTGAGAGGTTTTTTAGCGGAAGCATTGGAAAGAGATGAAACTCTTGTAAGATTTACGTTTAATTCACATGATATTCCTGCTCTGTCTCAAACATTAGTTAATATAATTAATAAATATAGTTAATAAAGAGCTCGTATTTATCTATCCGGATGAATACGAGCTCTTTTGTTTAACTCAAATTAAAATATTAAGCCATATTACAACAACTATCAGATTGAAACATCTCTGTTGTTTACAGTTTGTTCTTTAATCTTTCCATCAAAAGAGAAATTCGTCCACATTCTCAACAGCATTTCAACCGGGCCGATTTTTGCTGTTTTTAAATATAAATAGCTTCCAGCCATTTGCAAAATATAAAAGGAGACACCAAGTATGAATCCTATTGTTGCACCGAGTTTACCGAAATAGCCTAAACCATAGCTATAAAAGATTGTTGTAAAAACAACTGATTGAAGCAGATAATTTGTTAAGGACAGCCTTCCGACACTTTCAAATCCTTTTAAAATAATAGATTCTTTTGCTCGAGTGTACATAAGAGCAAAAGCGGATATATAGCCAAATGCTAATACGTAAGCACCAATGGGAGCTAATATTCCTGTTACAGCATTGACGGATCCGATATAAAAGGAGGCTTTCATTAATAGTCCAACTAGAATAAGCAGTGTACCAAGCAGATATTTCTTTTTTTCTAAAAGGGGCTTAGTAAACATTTTTATTTTGGCAGCATACATTCCGAACAAAAATAAAGGACCTACAAAAAGTGGAGATAAAAACATCAGTAAAATGGAAATATAGATGGGAATATCCATTGGATTTTTTCCACGCTGGTTCATCATTTCTTCATATGTTCCATTAGTATAAATGTCAGTTGCCGTTTTAACAAATGAGATTATTTTTTCTTCTTCTGCAACATTAGATGCATCAGGTATTAATAGGAAACTTAATACTATCGCTGTAAAAAATAAAAGAATACTTGCCCAAATTAAGATTGTTTTTGTTTTCCTATTGAGAAAGAATAATAAGAAAAAGCCAATGATACCATATAAAAGTAAAATATCACCTTCCCATAGAAAAGATAGGTGCAAAATGCCAAGGATGATGAGCATAATATACCTTCTAATAAAAAATTTCTTTGCCTTTAAACCTTTATTCTGTAAGCTTTCCTTCATTTTTATCGCTGAGTAGCCGAATAAAAAAGCAAAGATCGGCACAAAACTGCCTTCAATTGCGATCTTTGTAAAATAGTAAAAACCATAATCTATATCGCTTAAAGAAAATAATTGTATCTCATCTTTTCCAACGCCTCCATATTGAAAGATAAGTAAATTCGCAAGCAGTATACCTAAAAGACTTAATCCTCTAATCCCATCAATGGCATGTATCCTTTGCTTTTTTATCTCCATTTATTTGTTTTCTCCTTTCAATATTATAAAATCATCTTAATGGAGAAACATTAAACCAACTGGAATTTTTATCTAATTTTACATAAACTAGATTTTTCGCTTATTAATGTTTAAGTAATCTTTTTACAAATAAATACAGACGTAGGCCTATTGAAATTTATGAATATTTACAAATTACATAATGGAATAGCGGATTAACTTAAACATTTGATAAACAACATTAATTTTGGAGAAAGCCTAATGGTCGTTCAACAGTAAATTTACTAAAAGGCAGCTTAATAACATGCTCTGGGAATCTTAGAGATAAGGTGATTAAGTTAATAAGCTTTATGGAATGAAAGGTAAAAAAGTGAATCTAAAGAAGTAGGATCATTAAGTATGAAGAAATATTCCAGTTATGATTAAGGAAACAAAAGGAGAAGCGGAAGGAAGAGCTTTAATTATTATTCAGTTTACATAACAAAGTAATAAAGTGAATATAGGGAGTATCAACAGAAAGTGATGAATTAATAAAATCTAATTTACAGAAGAGCTTGTAAACAATAGTTAAAACAATTTATAAATCAAACAATAACAAAAAGAAATAATTTTGAATTTATATATATGAATAATTACTAAATTGATTTTATCAAAATTTGAATTTAATTTATTTAATTAGCTTGGCTAAATTAAAGCACGGAAAAACAGATTAATTAATTTATAATATTATTGATATTTTTTTAATTCTGTCTCACTATCTTAAGTATACTTATCATTTGAGACAGAGTTTTTGATTATTATTATAACTTCGTAGAATATATATTATGTAAACTAGATTTTTTTTAAAATATGAAAAGTTAATCTTTATCCCCTTAAGTCCCCATAATATCAATTGTTATGCACTTATTCCTCCTGGTACATCATAATTTTTTCGTTAAACGAATTATCAATCTTTGAACAATAATTATTGTTTTTTTCAACTAGTTATAACGTTTTGTTTATTATTACTGGAGGTGCTTTATATGTTATTGCAACATGCAATGCAATAGATGAATTTTTACTTTACTTAGAAATCAAAAAAACTATTCACAACACACTCTTAATGGCTATTCATATGATCTTAAATTGTTTAAAGACTTTTTAGAGTGAAACATGATTGTTCACTTGCACTAAATGACATTAGTAAGACTCTTGTTCGTCGTTTCCTTCAGGAAAAAATTACAAAAGACAAAATGCGAGCGCGAACTATCCATCACAAGATTTCATGCTTAATTATGGCAATAATCGTAATATGTAAAGACGGCAGCATAATAGTACTGTTCCATAATTTGAATTCCATACTGTATTCCCCCCTATTTGTAGTTATATCTTTCTTTTACTAATCTGTCCTTCAGTTCAATATCACTTTAAAATCTCACAATCAGTGTTTTAGATTCCTCTAGTTAACATAAATGACATATTACAAAGTAAAAAAAGACCAGATCGACAAGTGACTAGAGCCTTCATATATCAGTAGTATTAAACCTAATAAAAGCAGCACAGAAACGAAAATAAAAGCGAGAAACTGCCTTCTTAAGCCTTGACGCAATCCCCATTCTTCCTTCTCATCAAAGAACAGCAAGCGAAACGTAGCAGCACTTCTTCTAAGTAACTACACTAATAAACAAGGAAAATACGAATTTACAACATTAAGGAAATTTCAATATTAAAAAGCCTAATTTCTCATTTTTATGCTGAGAAATTAGGCTTTTCATTGTTCCATTAAAGCGCCCTTTAATGGAATATCAAAAATTATTAGTACTGTTGCAAATCTATTGATTTTACTTAATACATATCCTTTATAAACATTATTGCTAATGTACGTTACTTAAAATCTACTATCGTGGGTTCTACCATATCTTTTCTTCGATAAACATTCAAAATTAGTCCCAAAACAGCAGCGTAAAAGAGAATCCCACTTCCTCCATAACTAATAAACGGTAGGGAAACTTCCATTATCGGCACGATTCCCAAGCCCATCAAGATGTTCCAGGTAGTAGGAACGGCAAATAATGCAGCACCACCGATTACTATCAATCTCCCATAAAGGTCCTTTGTTTTAAAAGCATTTTTTGAGATTCTTGAAACAAATATCAGCAGGATAAAACAAAGGACTATTCCGAATGCCCAACCAAGAGAATAAACGAGGAAGGGGAAAGCAAAATCTGTATGCGTTTCTGGTAGCAATTGAAAATTTAAATCGTTGTAAAGTCCGTTACCGAACCAGCCTGCTTCTGTAAGGACATTCCTCACTGCAATATAAAGATATCCGGCTCCATTTGGATCGGCATCTGGGTTTATAACAGTAAATAATCTAGTAAACAAATAGCTTTGGTGCGAGGTCATAATGAAAATAATTATGAAAAGGATCCCAGCTACTATATTGGTTACGATAAGATTGATATCTAACTTCTGATGTACTCGAGCACAAGCAAACATCCCAAGCAAACAGAAAAAGTAAATGATACTATTCATTAAGTTGGGCACCATCATGTAGAACAAGATGGGAGTCCAAAATAAAACAAAAAGGAGACCTTGTTTTTTCCAACTCTGAAACTCATTAATTTTGTTAAAAATACCAGCCCAAGCAATAAAAAATAAAAATAAGCTGATCATGGTTCCATCGACCGTTAGACCTGACAGAGAAATCCACTTTTTCGCTCCACTAGTTGTATTTCCAAATAGATGTAGATATAAATGGACCAACAGACCGCCAGCATAAAAGTACATCCACCAGTTCTTTAATTTTTGGTAATCAAAGAACAGGAATCCAAGGATTACAGGAACAGCAATGGTGTACCAGATAGCCTGCTGCCCCACAAAATAGGTACTTGATAATGAAATCTCAGGAACTCCGCCAACTAACGGAAGAAAACTAATACCAGCAATAATAATAAATATAACAATAAGAACCCAATCCATTTTTGGCTTATGAAGTGCATTTAAATTCTCTCCAATAGTAAATGGATTTCCCATTTCTTGAATTGTCTTTTCGTCTGCATCCTCTTTAGAAAATCCTCTATTTTTGTAAGATTGGCTTAACTCTTGCAGATGATTAGTAAGCTCCTTTTTTATCATATTACGGGCTTCCTTGTATTTCACTTTGGAAGTTACTTTACTTAGAAATTCTTCAAATTTGGGAGAACTCATAAGGACGCCTCCTCTATTAAGTGTTTAAGGGATAGATCTTGTTTTGAGTCTTGTTTATAAGTAGCTAAGTATTTTTTTCCTTTGGAATTTAAGGAATAATACTTCTTTTTATTTAACCAATTTGATGTAAGAATTTCTTTATTTTCTAGTAGATGCAGAAGTATATAAAGTTGGCCTTCATTTTCTTGGAAAGTAAGTTCATTTTTTTGAAAAAGTTGGATAGAAATATTGTAGCCGTCCTTTGATTCATACTGAATACACTCTAATATGGCTATAATAGTTTTTATCTCCCAAGAATGAAATTGTTGTTGAGATTGATTCATACGAATGACTTCTTTCACGGCACTTTTTCTTTCATTTGAAAAAGAAAAATCCTTAAAAATTGATTTTTTCATCGAATTCTTCAGGTTAGAAAATGGATCATTCATCTCCTAAACCTCCTTTATCATCTTGTCTTTTAATAGTTCTTTCGCACGCTTTAATCTGGTTTTTATTGTATTTATATTAACTGTAGTAATCTTACTTATTTCTGCTAAAGAAAGTTCTTCATAATAATGCAGAAATACTATTTCTCTGTACTTTAGAGGCAAATTCATGACAGCATTAGTTAAGATGTTTTCTTCACTGTTCTTGATAATTTCCTCTTCAACCTGTTTTGATTTCGAAGGTAAATAATCCGAAATTTTGTCGCTGAGCATTATTTTTCGATAATGCCAGCTTCTTAAGTAATCTTTACAATGATTACTAGCAATACGGTATACCCAAGTTTTTATTGTTGCCTGCTGATTAAACTGATTCAACTTTTCATAACACTTTATAAATATCTCTTGCGTTAAATCTTCTGCTGTAGCTCGGTTTTTAACATATGTATATACGAGATGTAGGATATCATCGCTATATTCATGCATTAATTGATCAATTATCTGCTCTCTCTCGTCCAACATACTTTCGTCTGTCACCGCCAATTGTTTTAGTCCATTCAACTAGTTATCACCCTCTCACATATTTTAGACGAAGCTAACCTTCATCTGGTTTGAAAAAACAATAGTTTTTCTATGAACATATGTAATCTAGAGTATAAATAAAAAGGAACAACCTCTTATCAGATTGTTCCAGAATGTTGTAGGCAGGCTAGATGGCTTATAAAATAATTATTCAACTAATGATTCCTTATTTTTAAAAATCTACAGTTTATATACCTCTAGTTTACATAATTGACATTTTACAAAGTTAAAATTCGAGTCAATCGCTGAATTCACCCATATTCGGGCAAATTCAGCGATTTTTTGGTTGGGAAATAACGAAAAAATGAGGTCTAGAAAACAAAAGGCCGATCTCTCTTTTTCTTTCATTTTCTCGATTTTTCGTATAGCCCTTTATTTTTTAACTAAATTCGTATGTTTTTTCTTTTACTAACTTGTTATTTTTATAAAGTTGAATTTTATATGTACCTTTATTTAATTTAGTTATATCAAGTGAAAAGCTATATCCAGAAGTAATATTATCTTCTTCCCAATGTTTCTCAAAAACTATTTCCTCAGTTTTTGATTTTTTTACAATTAACTTTCTCATCACCAATTCTTCATTATTCATGTCCTTTGGATATTGATAATCCACTGAAACTAAAATCTTTTTCTCTAAGTCTAAAGGTTCTTTTGTTTTCTCCATTTTTTGAGATTCTTCATCTATTTTATAACCTAAGTCGAAATTTTCTACTTGCTTTCCGTCATCAAAATAAATAAATGTAATTACTACGATTAATAATAAAATTGGAACTAAAAATAATAGAACTTTTTTCATAATGTCACCTCATTGAATATAGAAATAACATACAAAGAAGTTGTATTGTTATAACATTTGCTTTATTTCCATTTTACTCCTTTATTCTCACACATTTGAGCTTTTTTAACTGTTATCCCTAAGAATCATAGAGTCTTCATGCGGCTAAGAAGAAAGGTAGAATTTTTACATGTATCGAAAATACTTTACCAGTTCATTTAATGAAAAAATGTTGCCTTGAAGGCAACATCAAGCAGCTTAATCTGCTGACTATTTATAGTCATTAAATATAAACTTATTGAACTTCAATAACAAATGCAGAAGTTGAATCTCCTTTTTCCCATCTTGCATGAACATCATATATGTAAATTCCTTTTTCTTTAGGTGCTATCAAGGTATTCCCTTTTAAATTTGCATCTTCTACTTCTTCTCTATTAATCCACCTAGTTGCACTCAAAGTATTTGCTTTAGGTTTATTCTTAAAAGCTATATTTAATTCAGCTCCAGGTGAAACAATCACCGGTTTTAAATCACTGTTTGCCACAATCTCAAATGGAGAAATCATATCTACACATACTGCATTCATAAATCCACTCCAGCAATATGTTCCTTGTTCAGTAGGAACAGTTATATCTCCTACTGTTATAACTGGAGAAGGTGGTTTACCTGGAGGAATTGGGGAAGATAACTTAGATGAATTAGAAAATGCAATAATGCTATATATCCCAATACCTGTGACCATTAATAATAAAACAATAAGTGATCGTTTTTTCATTCATTTCTCTCTCTTCTTTACTAATTTCATATTGTTTGCTCTTTTTTGTTTGTTTTATAAATTATCTTATCTGCTTCTTTTGATTTCTCAACATCAATATCTAATAATTTCTCTTTATGCTTTTCTACCAGTTCTTTCATACCATAAGCTATTTGTTCCGCCTGATCTTCCCCAACAATATCAAAATACTTCTCAAAAATAGCCCCGACTTCAATTAGTCGTTTCGTTCTCGCTTTTCGCTCCTTCTCTCTCATCTGGCTTTCAAGCTGCTGCTTTCTTGCCTTAATTTTCTCTATCTGTTCGTCCAATTCTCGCAGTCTCTCTTCCTCTGTTTTTTTCGCCGACTCAAAAAACCTTTCCCTATGTCTGTTGTACATCCTATTATATCCTGAATTGGTCTATGATCCCATTTCATTATATACTACCACAATGGAGTTTGGTATAATGTCTGCGATAAACAATAAGAGAAAGGGCTTGCTTCTTTCTTTTTGGATTCCTTCTTTTTGTTGTTCCTTTTCGATAACGGACTGTTCTTCTTGAAGCAATTGGTATTCATATCATTCTGTAGCAGACTCAGCTCTTATAGTGGGTGCATTAATAGCAAGAAATACAGGGATTAACATAATCGCATGGGATATCTTATAGATGATTCTCTTCTTTATGATGACAGTAAAAAAGGGAAGCACCCTAAATCGTGATAAAATCACTACTTAGGGTGCTTCCCTTTTAAAACTATTCACTTATTTATATGTATATATTAACAATATAGGGATTTTAAGTCAATATTCAAATTGGCTGTCCTGTTAATTAAATGTTTTTCTAATTTTTGTTATCTATCAAAAAATAAATCATAAATAAAAGGGTTTTAATTTCTTAAGTTTACATAATAGACATTTTACAAAGTGAAAAATGAGTATAATTAAATTAAAATGATATTCAGGTGAGAAAATGGACAATTGTTATAAAAATTATTTTTATAAAAAATTCACTAAAGTATTCTTTATAGTCATCTTATTCTTTATAGTTGTTGATATTATGGACTCAGGTAAGATTACACTCTTTTCTTTTGAAAATACATGGAACTTTATATTGTTTCAAATTATTTTCTCTTTAATTGCTTTAGGGGCTTTTAGTGCCTTTATTACAAACTTGATTTGGAAAATAAAGAGAAAATCAGATGTGGAAAAACTCTAATAACTATAATGTTTTATATCACTTCGGTTAACAAAATACAGATTTCAGGAATTAAAAAAGGATTTTCCAATTGAAAAACCTTTTAGTTGTTTATTAACTTAATGTATCCTTTATTTCAAAAATCTAATCACTCTTATCTTGGGTTAAACTCCTTTTTAAATCGTAAAATTTATAATTTTGAAATGTCTAATCCTTTTTATCTTTTTTGGGAAAATCGATCCAAGTAATCATAGCCTTCTTTGGGAGAATTTCTTGTTCTACTAAATGCCCATCTATATTTACTTGTATTTCAGTAATTTTATTTTCGTGGTTAGACACATACATAAGTTTAGGTCTTATGGTGTTAGGGAGAAGAGGGAGAAAAGAACTTAATGTTTCATCTTGTCTATCCTCAATACTTCTCCATTTATAATTACCTCTATTATTTTTATGGAATTCGATATAAGCTGGTCTATCGTTATATAGAAACCCAACAATTCTTACATCATCGAAATCTTTAATCTCTAAAATTTCAATTGATTTATCTTCATATCCTTTAATTGATTTAATAACTTTAACAATGGACTCTTTATCATTCCCATATAAAGTATTGCTAAATTGATAAATTGAAAACCCAACAACCAATATTATTAAAATAATTAAAAATGTCAAATCCCTTTTTTTCAAGAATTTAATCTCCCTTTGATATTTATTTAATTTAATCCATCTCATAAAGCAATCCACTACTTAGTTGAATAAGAATTTAAAATACCTTAATAAGTGCTTTATAACAATCTAGTTAACATAATCCACATTTAAAGCAATAAAAAGAATCTTTTAAAATTAAAGATCCCTTTAATTAGATAAATTATTGAAAAACACCAACTATCCAAACAATTAAATAAAGTGGAACTGCCACAATTATCATTCCTACAAGTAAATAACTAATAGATCTTATAATAAATTTAAAAATATCATATATAGAACCTGCTACGTCTTCAACAAACCTCAAACTAAAACCCCTTTCATTATATATACTATTAATCCTAATTTCACTATTATTTCTCTTCATTTTATTAAGTAAGATGAAAAATATTTGTCCTAATTAACATAAAGCATATTATCGGCGGCAAAAAAAGGATCTTCAATTGTAAGAGGAACCCCTATTTCTATTAATGAACCTTTCATGTATAATACATTAGATGTAAAGTACATCATTATAGGAGGAGATACGTTTGAAAAGAGAAGAAGCTCTAAAATTAAGAAAAGATATCATGAAATTTGTAAGAATGTTTGGGTTTATGGATTCTCTCAAAAAACCTTTAGGAAGACCTTTATCGGTTTCCCAGGTAATGGCATTAGAAGAATTAGAATCCACCAAGCTAACTGTTTGGGAATTAGCCAATAAACTTATGTTGGAGCGTTCGTCAGTGAGCCGATTAGTAGATAAATTGATAAAAGAAGGGTTAGTTTGTCGTGAAGAAAATGAGAAAAACAGAAGGGAAATTCACCTCTCTCTGACAGATAAAGGTCAAATAACCTTTCATCAAATAAGAGAACAATCAGTTGAATTTTATCAAAATGTTCTAATGAGTTTATCCGAACTGGAACAAAAAAAGGTTGTTGATGGTTTCGAATTACTTATTAAATCTATTTCCGATTTAACATGCAAAACAAATGAAGAACATTAAAAACAGTATTTAATTTTCAAAATATAATTTCTTTTATTCACAATTATTCACACTAGAAATGGAGGTCAAACATGAGTCTAGACTTCGAGCGTCCTATAATTGAGTTAAGAAAAAAAATTTCTGAATTACAGAAGTTTATGATAGAAAACAATCTGAATTTATCGTCTGAAATCGATAAATTACAAGAACGTTTAAAAAAATTAGAAGATGAAATATATGAAAATATTACCCCTTTTCAAAGAGTTCAAATTGCAAGACTTCGAAATCGACCTACAACATTGGACTATATCCCTCTATTGTTTACAAACTTTTTAGAACTTCATGGTGATAGACTTTATGGAGACGATAAAGCAATAATAGGTGGAATTGCCAAGTATAAAGAAGTACCCGTTACTATCATCGGTCAACAAAGGGGGAGAAATACGAAGGAAAGTATCGAACGAAATTTTGGATATCCACATCCTGAAGGTTATAGAAAAGCTCTAAGACTTATGAAACAAGCTGAAAAATTTAACCGTCCTATTATCACATTTATCGATACCGCTGGAGCGTACCCTGGAAAGGAATCTGAAGAACGTGGAATATCAGAAGCCATAGCTCGGAATCTCTTTGAAATGAGCAATCTTAAAGTTCCAATTATATCTATTGTAATCGGCGAAGCTTCAAGTGGTGGAGCCCTTGGTATCAGTGTTAGTAATCATATACATATGTTAGAAAATTCATGGTACTCAGTTATTTCTCCTGAGGCTGCCGCCTCTATACTATGGAAAGATTCTGCACATGCTATTAAAGCAGCTGAACATATGAAAATTACTGCACCAGATGTAAAAGAATTAGGAATTATTGATACTTTAATCCCTGAGGTTAAAGGTGGAGCACATAATGACATAGAATCACAAGCGAAAATGATTGAATCTACAATCGAATCTTCTCTTAAAGAATTGTTATCATTATCTTTAGATGAGCTTATACAACAACGTTATGAAAAGTTTAGAAATATAGGTGTATTTAGAATTGGAGAAGGGAACCCCCTATCTTTTTAAAAAAGAGATGAGAGTCTGCTTTGTCTAAAAATCTCTTTGTAAAATTGTAGTGGGAAATTTTCTCCCTCCCCATTTTCTGTTATTTTTACTAATTTACCGAGTAATAGGACAAAGACAATATAATGAAAGGAATTTTGAAATAGTGAATAATGCCCAAATGGTTTTAGCCAACTATTATAATGCATTAGGTAGTAAACAAATTGATAGAGTGATTGAAATAGTTCACGATGAAGCAAAATTTATTATTCTTAAAAAAGAGCCATCTGACGAAATCCCTTTATATGGAATATATGAAGGTAAAGAGGGAGTTGAAAAATATTTAAATATTTTAGCTGAAGTATATCAAATAGAAGTATTTGTTATTAATAAAATAATCGGTGATCAAGATACAGCATTTGCATGGGGAAGTTTTCGAATCAAAGTCCAAGTAACTGGAAAAGCTTTTGAGAGTGATTGGGCAGCAGTTTGTGAAATTGAAGAAGAAAAGATTAAGTTATTTCAATTCTTTGAAGATACAGCTGCATTAGAAGAAGCTTTTGATTTAACTTAATCAAATAATGATTGAATATTTACGGTTAAAACTCTAGTTAGTTTCAAATATTTAACAGAAACTCACCAATTAATCTGCCTTGTTAATTAAACAAGGCTTTTATATATTTTAAATACGTACTTTATATCAATCTAGTTAACATAATGGACATTTACAAAGTAAAAAAGGATCTTTTTAAAGATCCTTTTAGTCCTTTATTAAATTAAAACATCCATTAGCATATTAAAAAATAAACAATTAATCATTACAAATTCTCTAGTTTCTATATTTTTTATATAAAAACATAAATATCACTATAATGAATGTAGCCATTATTGAGTACTTTAGAATCATAAAGAAAAAATCCGGATAAGATGTCTCTTCAACTGAACCCATTCCATTTACATCTGTTGTATACCTAACTCTTTGTATCAAGACTAACAACAATGAAAAAGAAGTAATAAATGAATATATAGCAGTTTTCACTAAAGTTTTTTCCACAATAATCCTCCTTATATCTTTTATTGAATATTTTACTATAAAAACCAATTATATTATTATTTTAGACTGCTCCACTAGTTGAATAAGATCCTTAAGTTTCAAATGACTACTTTATATCAATCTAGTTAATATAATTGACATTTTACAAAGCTAAAAGGGATCTTTCATCGAAAGATCCCTTTAATTATTTATTGAATTAAAGCATCTATTAGTTAAAGAAGTCTTAGTGTTTAAGAAATGTATATTTATAAAATATCAGGTAGATGGTGTTTATACATTTCTAATGCATTTGTATTTTCATTTAAAGTTGCAATCGTTTTGGCATTTGGTTCAAAAAAGATAATTGGATAATCTTCTTCATCAAAACTTTCTTGAATTGGGAATGCTAAGATTTCTTCATCTATCGAGAATTCGGCTTGGACTCCGGGTTTGTTTCCACGAGCATCTAAGCGAATCCATCGGTTTAGTGAATGAAGGAATACTGCATTTAGTGTATGTAGCGAGTAGCCCTTATCTGGTATATCGAATAGCATTAGTCTTTGATAACAAAAACCCGTCGGTATACCTTGCGATCTTAATAAAGCTGCCAATAAATTTGATTTTGCATAGCATATACCTTCTTTATATTTAAGTACATCTGAAGCTTTACAAGTAACTTTTGAACTTCGAATGTCCCAAGAATGAGATATTTTATCTCTTACAAACTCAAAAGCAGTCTTAGCTTTTTCAATTTCTGTCTGTTCATCATTAAACAATTCAGTAACGACTTCCTTAATCAAAGGATCCGAAAAATCTACTACATTCAATTCTTTCAAATAATCTTTTAAGTCTGTCGATTCCATTATAAGCTCCAATAAACTCCACTCCACATTAATATTATGTATAATTACACACAATTATATATTAATATACAATATTAATGTTTAAATTAGTGACTTATTGAACTTCAATAACAAATACAGATGTTGAATCTCCCTTTTCCCATCTTGCATGAACATCATATATGTAAACACCTTTCTCTTTAGGTACGATTAATGTATTCCCTTTTAAATTTGCCTCTACCATTTCTTCATCATTAATCCATCTAGTTACAGTCAAAGTGTTTGCTTTAGGTTTATCCTTAAAACTTATATTTAATTTGGCTTCAGGAGAAACAATAACTGGTTTCAAATCACTGTTTTTCACAATACCAGGTGGAGAAATCATATCTACACATATTGCATTCATAAATCCACTCCAGCAATATGTTCCTTGTTCAGTAGGAATAATTATATCTCCTACTGTTATAACTGGAGAAGGTGGTTTACCTGGAGGAATTGGGGAAGGTAACTTAGATGAATTAGAGAATGCAATAATGCTATATACCCCAATACCTGTGACCATTAATAATAAAATAATAAGTAAAAGTTTTTTCATCCTTTTTTCTCTCTTCCTTGCTAATTTCATATTGTTTGCTCTTTCTTGTTCATTTTATAAATTATCTTATTTGCTTCTTTTGATTTCTCTACATCAATATCTAATAATTTCTCTTTATATTTTTCTACAATTTCTTTCATCCTATAAGCTATTTTCTCGGCCTGATCTTCTCCAATAATATCAAAATACTTCTCAAAAATAGCTTCGACTTCAATCAGTCGTTTCGTTCTCGCTCTTTCTCTCTCATCCGGCTTTCAAGCTGTCGCTTTCTATCCTTAATCTTTGCCATCTGCTCGTCCAGTTCTCGTAGTCTCTCTTTCTTTGTTTTTCTCGCCAACTCAAAAACCTCCCCTGTTCCTTTTAACTCTCCTATTATATCCTAAATTGGTTAACAAACCCTATTCATCATATGAACTGCCACACTCCATTGTGATAGTCCATGATGAACAAAGAGAAGAAGGGTGAAATTATACAAACTATCATTTGTCGTGCGGTTGCTTTGCAACAAAAAGAGAAAGAACTTAAAAGTCCTTTCTCTTCTCTTAACACCTTATAAAATTTTTTTCCGTAAAGATAAAATCCTAGAATTTGAAATATTTTTATTCATCAACTTTTATATCATTTTGTTTACCTTTAACTTCTTCATAAAATTGAGCATACGTCACTGAATAGTAGGGATATATAAATAAGAATCCTAATCCTAAAGTTATAATTCCTAATAAAAACCAACCAATGAAAGATAAACTTAAAAGAAAAGCTTTTCCTTTATATCCATTTATCATTTTGCGTGATTCTGTTATTGCTTGTATTGCTGGAAGTTCTGGACGATCCTTCAAAATATACAGAGTAAATGAATAAGATATTGCTTTTATAATTCCTGGAATAATAAGCAAAAGAGTCCATAAAAAAGTAAAAAATCCTATAACAATACTTACCCAGATACTTTTCCAAAACATTTTAAAAAATGGTTCAAACAACATTGCCATTTCTACATTTTTATTTCTTGTTATTTCTAAAGTAAGCCAAAACCATCCAACACTTAGTGGAATTAATAATATAGATAAAATAAGAGTAGTAAAATCGATAAATTGCTGTAATGCAGTTAATGATTCTTCATCAACATATGTTGCTGGTGAAATTAAGCTTGGTATGGAATTCAACATAGTTAATATTAATCCAGCTCCAACCATAAACCACCATCGACCTTGTAATGCCTGTTTTGCTGCTCGTTTACATTGTGAAATCAAGTATATTCGTCCTTTCTATGTATAAAATAATAAACTCTTATTATACATGAATTTCAAAATATATATATAAATTTTGATAAAAGATGTAACTAGAATTAACAAGTCAATGTAATCTAGATTTTTGCCTGATTGCGGTTATTTTGCTGATTGATGGTGAACATATAAAAACATCCAAAATTCTTAAAAAAGCTTTAAATTGAGCTTTCATTCCCCAATTTTCTCTTTGCTTCGATAGGGAACTTTTTTAATTGTATATCATGAATTCTTAATAAAGTTATCCTATCTTTCACATTTTCAGGCATATTTTTAATTTCATTTGTGCATTTTAACGATAAATATATAAATGCAGAGGAGAAAATTTAATGTCTACACAAAATTCCGAACAAATAGAGAAGTATGTGCTATTTAATAAAAACCACCTTCCATTTAAAAAAAATCGAATTTTACAAATTATTATTTTTTTATTTTTAATTGGGTGGATATTAACTGCAATACGTCCTGCTAATTGGACGTATTATTTACTAGAAAATATTCCTATGGGGCTTATTATAATAATTCTTTCCATCTTCTACAAAAGGCTTAAGTTAAGTAATTTCTCCTATCTGTTAATTGCCCTGTTTTTTCTTATGAACGCCTTTGGTGCGCATTATGATTATGGAAAGACACCAATAGACGAATGGTTGAAAGATTCATTTGAAATAAAAGGAAAATACTATGATTTGATAGTCCATTTTGGTTATGGACTATTAATGGCCTATCCAATAAAGCAGCTTTTATCCCAATATACGAAGCTGCATACCTTTTGGCTATACATTTTCATCTTCTCATTGATTGTTTCCCTTAGCGGGACTTTTGAGATTATTGAAATGTGGGTGCATAAAATAACTCATCCCAATAATCCTGAAAAGCACCTAGGACTTCATCGCGATCCCTTTAATTCACAAAAAGATATGTCAATGGTTTGGTTAGGGACCTTTCTTGCAATAGTTATTATGATAATAGTTAATTCAAGAAAAAAAAGAAGATAAGAATAAATTATTGAGAGTACTTAAGTCTGTAACTAAGAAATAATTATTGCCGCCTAACTTTTTGCTAACGATTCCAGCATTTCCACATTGTTTGTCTACATACTATTAATCCAGAATCCAAAATACTATTACTTAGAGCCGGGTTTAAAATCTTCTTTTAGGAATTCAAATCTAAGTTCTTGTCCTTTTTCAATTTTAGAACCATCAGCATTCACAATACTTGGTGAATGGTACAACGAGGATATTAATTAAGAGGTATATTTACAATTTACGAAGCTGTCTCCTTAAATCTTAAAAACCTAAAAGCCTCACAAAAGTTCAATGAGCTTTTGTGAAGCCTTTTTCAAACTAAGGGTTATTCTTTTTTTATTTAACTATTATCGGATGGAAAATATAGACTTGTGGGTTTTCTTACACACGTGCCTTCACCAATACAAGCTGTCTCCCCTTCTCGACTATATTCCCCGCCGAATCCATCGTCTCCATCAAGGGAAGAATTTTGTCCGAGGTTCTCTATATTTGTAACTTCTTTTTTATTGTTCATGTTTTATCACCTCCTGAAAACTATTATCTTCTCAATTTGTTTGTTTATTAAGGAAATAAATGGAGGGTTGTTTATCGCACTAACCTACACTGTTAGCTTTAAGTACATTTCTTCACAATCTCTTCTCTATACAATCCAACCTGTTATTCAAGGATATGACACGATTATAGAACAAAAAATCCAGCAATACTGAATGTTTGATCAAACTTTTTATAAACAGCGTGACTTTATTTCAAACCTACAGTTATTTAATTTTGATATAATAATATAAGAACCTTTCTACAATAAAATGTAGAAAAGTTCTTTAAAGTTGTTTAATTCTTATTCAGCTAAAGCATCCGTTAGTTAAAGAGCAACGCTTATGTATTGTGCAATATTGTTGTACTGATGACAAAAAAGACAGCCTATTTAATGGGGCTGAGGTTTATAGTCCACTATGTCTGCCTCGTCATAAGCTTCTTGAAATAATGGCGGCGTTTTCGCTTCAGACTGATTTTGTGATGAAGGACGAATACCATTTCCAGCTAAGATATCCAAAATTTTTTGAATATCTTCTTTGGTTGAAGGTGCTTTATTTGGCTTCAAGATAGTCGATATTTTACCATTGGGCTCTAATATTGCTAATTCAATATCTTGGACACTTCCTATTTTTTGTTGGCGAAGTGCACCTTCAATCTCATCTGTCGTTAATCTGGCTTTTCTTAGCTTTTCTTAGCTCTTCTAACATCATCTTTCCATCTTTAATTAGTATTGATGGTACTCCATTGATAAACTTCCTGGATTTTGGAAACCATTAAATCTATACAGGATATGTAGATGATTTTTGAAAACTAGGTAATAACAAAAATTTATGTATAAGTGTTTTTCAGAATATAAAATAAAGGCTAATTACTAATCTTCTACATATGATACAAGCACAACTGGAACATAGCTCTTTAAATACAATGTCGATTTACACTAATTCAACATTAGAAGAATTAAAAAAGGAGATCGATAATTAAACAAACTTCATTCTACAAATATAATAAAAAAAACCGGCAGACGCCGGCTTTTTTTATTATGACAATATCAGCTCTTTTGAGCATTCATTGCTTCCCATTCTTCTTTGCTAGGACCATATACGCCAGGAACTTTCAAATCTGCTTGTCTCATAAGGACAGTCAATTGTCCGCGATGATGAGCCTGATGCTGAATGAGCAGACGGAAAACAGCCTGAACCTGCATGTCCCTTCCAAATAAATTT
This sequence comes from Metabacillus fastidiosus NBRC 101226, assembly GCF_001591625.1. Taxonomy (GTDB): domain Bacteria; phylum Bacillota; class Bacilli; order Bacillales; family Bacillaceae; genus Metabacillus; species Metabacillus fastidiosus. The sequence continues at coordinate 23,897 of NZ_BCVG01000008.1, read as the reverse complement.
ACCATTTCGGTCATTTTTTCATCTGAAACCTGTTCAGAAAAAGCTTGTGTTAACCGTTGACTTACTGTTTTGTATGTCTCAGTGATTTCAGCAGCTGATTTCGGTGCCTCTTTTTGAAGATCAGGAATCTCAAATTTTAATCCAACCTGTGAAGGAAAGTAGTAAGTTGCTCCAGTAATGTGCCAAGCCAGGCTTCCAATGCTGTATAACCCTGGAAAAACCTCCTGATTCAATGATTCATCTGTCAGTACATCCAGCACTTTTTGGGTAACAGCTGCTTCTTGTTTCCATTCGTTTAAGAAATCATTTACTGATGTAAACATTCTATTCCCTCCTTAAATTAGCAAATCCTTCATTTTTTAAAACAAACCTTTCGAATTCATTATATCATGTTCAGTTAACCATCCGCTTCTCTCAAAGGCTTATTAATCAAAGGATATTTTGCTATTCTTGCAAAACCCTATTCAGTAATCCGGCCCAATTGTGGAACAACTCTATCTTAGCATTGTAAATCCGCATTTTCCTGATTCTATCCCTAAATGTAATATTAGATTTTATTTTGAATCAATTGTTCATACTAATATAAAATATCTGTTTCAAAAGGAGATTATATGCCAAATCAAAAAAATAATCGCCATAATCCAGTCCTACATAAAAATCAAGTTAATCGATTAAATAAAGAAGATGATATATATGGAATACTCAAACAAACAATGGAAGTGGATACAAATGTCAATGAAGACCCAAATCGGGAAAGATTATTGGATGAATCAGTCGATGCTTTTCTAGAATCAAAAGAAGAACAGTTTTAGCTTTAAAATAAAGTTTAATCAAATAGGCAATACGTTATTGTTTAGAAATACGACTTTTGAAAAAAACGGCTCAGTTTCAATCGACAGACATCACCTAAGTAAGAAGAGGAAAGGTTACCTTCGCATTATTAAATAACTCAGATAGAGAATTAGCAATTAATCTTTTTACTGATAAAATTTCATCGGGTTGTTCACTAACACAGTGATATACCCGATAAACAGGTGGATTTTCATCCTTATCTAAAGATATATAAACCTGTTCTCCTTTTCCTAAAGCATCATATAAGTTTAAACTAAAGATGGAAAGGTGTTTGGAAACTTGATAGAAAATGCAAAGCAAGCTTCTAATGTATAATAAAAATTGATTTAAATAGAAAAGATTCAGTTTCATTTTGCGAAAATATGTAAGACGTTGTTCTCATCTTACAAAATAAAATACCGCAATTTATACACCCTATTCAATATTTGAATTCTATGCATCCCCCTTTTAGAATGCGATATGCTTGATATTACCATCCCCTATATATCTACTTATTTGTTACAATTTTTATATTCAAAAATTTTAGAGAGGAATGCATCTATGAAAAAACGAAGTCTCCTCCTTTTATTAGTTGTGGTTATTATTTTTACGGGTGGCTTTTATTCAGGAATATTATTTTCTACTATTAAAAATGAACAAGAACACACAGAAAAGGCTGAGAACGTGAAAATGCATATTGCACCATTTTCTGAAAAAAATCCTATCAATAAACAAATACCAAAATTGGAAACAAAACAAACAAAAAAATTAATTGGCTATATTCAAGATTTTCGTGATCCTAATCTGGTTGATTATTCGAATTTAACACATATTATTTTCTCCTTTGCACATCCAACTGTTGATGGGAAAATTTTATTAAATGGAGAATCTGCATTGAATAACCTACGAGCAATTGTTTCAAAAGCACATCAACATAACACAAAAGTAATGTTAGCTGTAGGTGGTTGGTACCACATTTCTGGCGGAGAATCGTATATGTATTTTAAAGAAGCAATTGCGGATCCTGCTTCTCGTAATAACCTTATTAGTGAGTTAGTGAATTTTGCAAATCGTGAAAATCTAGATGGCATAGATATAGATTTTGAACATCCACGTTCAAAGAATGATGCTCTAAATCTAAATGTCTTCATTAAAGGCTTAAATGAGAAGCTTCACAACAGGAATAAAGAATTGTCGATAGCAGTAAATGCAAAAGTTCATAGTGTCACAGGTACAGAAATTAATAATGTAGTTTATGATCCATCTATGTTTAATTATGTTGACCACGTAAATATTATGGCTTATGACGGTCAATGGGATGGTGGATATAATGCAGCTAATTTGTCACCTTATTCATATACTAAAAATATTGTAAACTATTGGACAAACTTGTTTGAAAACCACAATATTTCAAAAGAAAAACTTGTTTTAGGAATTCCCTTTTATGCACAACCAGAAAATAAAGACATTAAGCAAGTCTCGTATGCGGCAATCATTGAAAGAAATCCAAAAAATGCAGGACGCGATACTGTCAACATGAATGAAACAACATATCATTATAACGGTGAAAAAACTGTTCAAAAGAAAACGAAGCTTGCACTTGACAATGGTTTTGGTGGAATGATGTTATGGGAGCTTGGACATGATGCAGAAGGTCAACATAGTTTGAGTGGTGTAATTGCTGAAGAGATGGAAGAATTAAATATTTATGTATTAAAGTAAGGAAATTAAAGAGAGGTTTAGAAATTATTTACCTCTCTTTTGTTTTTTCTTTGCAATCATAAGAACTTATGTGCAAATCCTACATTGAATTAAAATTTTGAAAACTCTTCCACTAACTCATCAAACCGTTTTAGAGCATTTTCTATTGGGTATAGAGTTGTCGAGTCAACCCTTGTCTTCTTTAATAATTCGATAGGAAGGCTCTTTTATAAAGAAATGATTTGATCAAAGTCCTAATAGATTTTTCAACATAAGTTTTAGGAAATATAATCCAATATAAACTTAGAAAATTGGACAATTTAGTTCATGCATATTAATAACAAACTCCCCGTTTATATGACCCTGCCTGAGTTACAGCAGTTATTCAAGTTTCTTGATAGTGATACAGGTCGGCTTCCTAAAAGGAATAATGTCATGTTTAAGCTACTTGCTACGACTGGTATGCGCCGATCTGAAATAGTTGACATAACATAGGGACAGCTTAATTTATCTAACAATACAGAGTTCATTAAGGAAATACTTTTTTATATAGAAGAATATATGGATTTTAAACTTATGAAATCATCCCCCTCTACTCTTCTCGCTTATGTTAGAGAGAAAGATGCGATTAATCAAAAAATAGCGGCTTTAAAGACCCTCTTCCGCTATCTAACAATGGAAGAAGATTGTAAGCAGCATTTATTGGAGTTATGCTTCTATTTCTGATAAGTGATTAATAATCTCATTGTTAACTTGGGTTGGGTTATCAAGGTTTGTAGCATGATGGGCGTTCTTTATATAAACCAATTTGGATAGGGGAATACGTTTAGCCATTTCTTGTTGTTGTCTTTCTGTCATTGTGTCATGATCACCCTGAAGTATTAAGGTGGGGCAACTTATTTCATGTAAATCATTCCCACTTTCCATTGTGGAAACTGAATTCCATATACGTATCCAATGGTTTAAAGGTATTGAGGTAACCGATTCTTTGATATATTGTTTGTTTTTGCTATTGAACTTAGAGAGCATTCTTGCCTGAATTATTGCCATTACCCTCATAGGTATAAAAATGCTTGACCATCGATTTATGGGAACAAATACCTTCTCAAACCAATTGTATGTATTAGTAAAAGGCGTACCAATTAATATAAGTGATTTTACAAATTCCGGGTGCCTAATTGCTGTTTGAAGAGAGATATGCCCTCCCATTGATAAGCCGCAAAGATGAGCCTGTTTTACATTTAAATGGGCTAATAATCCAATTAAATCTTTGCTAAAGTCCTCAGAGTCCACTTTACCTTTTGGTAATGAAGATTGACCATGTCCACGTACATCCCACGTAATGGTTTTGTATTGTTTAGCTAATTCATCAATCTGTGGTTTCCATTGTCGATGATCCCATGAAGCACCATGTGTAAAAACAATTGCATTACCAGAACCTTTTACTTCATAATACAATTCTACATTATTTATTTTGACTTTAGGCATTTCTTCACTCACTTTCCCCTAATATGTATTTCACCCTTTATTATATATGAAATGTCACAACTATCTGCTCTTTATTCATTAGCCATTATTAAACAATCTGCATCGATTGTTTAATAAATGCGAGTCATTCTATTAAACAACTTTTTTGTTACTTAACAGCGTCCTTTAATGAAATAACTTATTATCACTCAACAGTTCTTAATCGATATTTCAATTCAGACGTTCTTTTCCTTTTTACCATAAAAACACCCCTTTAGATAAGCCATATCCAAAGGGGTAAAACAGTGCAACCTTTTTATAAACGGTACGACTTTATTTCAAATCTAGACTAAACTCACTTAAGAAGTTGACTTTGTTTAGTCATCGTTTCAATTGAAAACGTCATTGACTCTAACACTCTTAATATTGCTGTTGCTGTATCAAGTGATGTTAAACAAGGAATTCCGTTCTCTACAGACTCACGACGAATTTTAAATCCATCTCTTTCAGGCTGCTTACCTTTTGTTAGTGTATTGATTACAAATTGCGTTTCACCTTTTCGAATTACTTCAAGTATGTTTGGCTCATCCGTGCCAATTTTATTAACGATTTTCGTTGGTATTCCTTTTTCACCTAAAAATTCAGCTGTACCGCTCGTTGCTAAAATACGGTAGCCGATTTGATGGAATCTTCTCGCGATTTCCACTCCTTCTTCTTTATCTTTATCAGCAACTGTTAAGAGGACGGAACCATGATTTTGAATATTGATACCAGATGCAACTAGCGCTTTATATAGGGCCTTTTCTAATGTAATATCTTTCCCCATAACTTCACCTGTCGATTTCATTTCAGGTCCTAATGTAATGTCTACGCGACGTAGTTTTGCAAAGGAGAATACCGGTGCTTTAACATACACACCCTTGCTTTCAGGATGTAATCCCGTTTTAAATCCTAATTGTGGCAGCTTGTTACCTAAGATGACTTTTGTAGCCAGCTTAGCCATAGGGATATCTGTAATTTTACTTAAAAATGGAACTGTACGGCTTGATCTTGGATTTACTTCTAAAACATACACTTCTTCTTTTGAAATAACGAATTGAATATTTAAATGACCAATAATATTTAATCCTCTTGCTATTTTAATTGTGTGATCAACAATTTTCTGCTTAATTTCTGCAGTCAATGATTGTGGTGGATAAACAGCAATTGAATCCCCAGAGTGAACACCAGCACGTTCAATATGTTCCATTATTCCAGGTATTAATACTGTTTCTCCATCAGAGATAGCATCAACCTCAATCTCTTTACCTGTTAAATATTTGTCGATCAAAACCGGATGCTGTGGATTTATTTTTACTGCATTCTCCATGTAGTGAAGAAGTTCACTTTCTTGATAAACAATTTCCATTGCCCGACCACCTAGGACATAAGAAGGTCTTACTAATACTGGATAACCAATATTTGTAGTTATTTTTAAGGCTTCCTCTACAGAAGTTGCCGTTTTCCCTAATGGCTGTGGAATTTCAAGTGTTTGTAACGTATGTTCAAATTTATTACGATTTTCGGCACGATCGAGATCTTCAAGTGAAGTTCCTAAAATCTTCACTCCATGTGCTTCTAATTCACAAGCAAGATTAATCGCTGTTTGACCGCCAAACTGAACGACGACTCCCTTAGGTTTTTCCAAATCAATAATGTGCATAACATCTTCAATCGTTAATGGTTCAAAGTATAATTTATCTGAAATACTAAAGTCTGTTGATACTGTCTCAGGGTTATTATTGACAATGATCGCTTCATATCCAGCCTCTTTTATTGCCCACACTGAATGAACTGTTGCATAGTCAAATTCAATCCCTTGCCCAATTCGGATTGGACCTGAACCTAGTACAACTACACTTTCTTTTGATGTCACAATTGACTCATTTTCATCTTCATATGTTCCATAATAGTAGGGTGTTGCTGATTCAAATTCTGCTGCACAAGTATCAACCATCTTATAGACAGGGATGATACCTGCTTGTTTACGCATTTCATATATTTCTAATTTGGTAGTATTCCAAATTTTTGCGATCACCAAGTCAGAAAAACCTAATTCTTTTGCTTCATACAAGCTTTGCAGGTCATAACGATTCTCTACTAATTTTTGTTCGAATTTAATAATATTCTCAAATTTCACAAGGAAAAATAAATCAATTTTACTCCATTCATGAATTGTCTGAATGGATACACCTCTTCGAATCGCTTCAGCTAAATAAAATAGACGTTCATCTTCAGCATTGCGGATTCGTTTTTCGATTAAATCATCATCAAATTTAACTGCATCTTTTAAATCTAAATGATAAACATCAATTTCTAATGAGCGAACGGCTTTAAGGATTGATTCTTCAAATGTACGTCCGATTGCCATTACTTCACCAGTAGCTTTCATCTGCGTTCCTAATCTACGATTTGCAGATTCAAACTTATCAAATGGCCAGCGAGGAATTTTAGTAACAATGTAGTCTAGTGCTGGTTCAAAACAAGCATAAGTCCGTCCAGTAACAGGATTTAACATTTCATCAAGTGTTAAACCCACTGCAATTTTTGCAGCTAATTTTGCAATCGGATAACCAGTAGCTTTTGACGCAAGAGCTGAAGAACGACTTACCCTTGGGTTTACTTCGATAATATAATATTGGAAGCTATAAGGGTCAAGAGCTAGCTGGACGTTACATCCACCTTCAATTTTCAGTGCGCGAATGATTTTCAATGAAACATTTCTCAATAATTGATATTCACGATCGCTCAATGTTTGACTTGGTGCAACAACAATTGAATCCCCAGTATGTATTCCTACTGGATCGATATTTTCCATGTTGCACACAACAATGGCATGGTCATTAGAATCACGCATTACTTCATATTCAATTTCTTTAAAGCCTGCAATGCTTTTTTCTAATAAACATTGAGTTACTGGACTGTGTTTTAATCCACTTTTAACAATCTCAATAAGTTCTTCCTCATTGTTGCAGATTCCCCCGCCAGTTCCACCTAATGTATAGGCTGGTCTTACAATGACAGGATAGCCAATTTGAGCTACAAAATCATACGCTTCTTGTAGGTTATGAATAATTTCACTTTTTGGTACAGGTTCATTTAACTCGTTCATTAATGTTCTAAACAGATCACGGTCCTCTGCCTTCTTAATAGCTGATAGCTTTGTACCTAGAATTTCTACTCCACATTCTTCTAAAACACCTGATTCATGAAGCTCGACTGCCATATTTAAACCTGTTTGACCACCTAATGTTGGAAGAAGTGCATTGGGACGTTCTTTACGAATAATATTACTTAAAAACTCTACTGTTAACGGCTCGATATAGACCTTATCAGCAATTTCTGGATCCGTCATAATTGTTGCTGGATTTGAATTTACTAAAATAACTTCATATCCCTCTTCCTTTAATGCTAAACATGCTTGTGTACCCGCATAATCAAATTCTGCTGCTTGACCGATAACAATTGGACCTGATCCAATTACTAAAATTTTCTCGATATCTTGGCGTTTTGGCATTATTTAATCCCTGCTTTCTTATTTGATTCAATCATTTCTAAAAATTGGTCAAATAAACTATTTGCATCTTCTGGTCCCGGTGATGCTTCTGGATGATACTGTACTGTAAATGCAGGTGCAATTTTATGTTTTAACCCCTCAACTGTGCCATCGTTTAAGCCAATATGTGTAACTTCTAATATATCCTTATTAATTGAATCTTCTGTTACTGTATAGCCATGATTTTGAGCAGTAATTGCAACCTTGCCTAGCAAAAGTTCTTTTACAGGTTGATTAGAACCACGATGCCCGAACTTCATTTTTTCAGTATCAGCTCCACATGCTAATGCAAATAGTTGATGGCCTAAGCAGATACCGAATAAAGGTATTTTCCCTAAGATTCCTTTGATCATTTCAATTGTAACTGGAACATCTTTCGGATCCCCCGGTCCGTTTGAAAGCATAATACCGTCCGGCTGGAGTTGTATTACTTCACTTGCAGTGATCGTATGTGGAACAACAACAACATCGCAGTTTCGTTTATTCAACTCACGAAGGATGCCATGCTTCATTCCATAATCAACTAGCACTACACGATGACCTCTTCCAGGACTTGGATAAGGTGTTTTTGTTGACACTTTATTGACTTGATCTGTTGGAAGTTCATATCTTTGTAAATTTTTGATGATTTCCTCAGGGTTTTCTTCAATATCACAAATCGTACCTTTAAGTGTGCCATGCTGACGGATAATTCTTGTCAGCTTGCGCGTATCAACACCCGAAATACCTGGAATATTTTTTAATTTAAAGTATTCGTCAATTGTATATTCACATCTCCAATTAGATGGAAACTCACAGTATTCCTTTACGACAAATCCTTCAATAAATGGAGTAATTGTCTCAAAATCATCTCGATTTATTCCGTAGTTTCCGATTAATGGATATGTTAATGTAACAATTTGACCACAATAGGAAGGATCAGATAAAATTTCCTGATATCCTGTCATTCCTGTATTAAATATAACTTCACCAATTGTTTCTTTCTCGCTACCAAAACCTTTTCCAATAAATACTGTTCCGTCTTCTAATACTAATTGTCTTTTCATAAACAATTTCCTCCTATGCTCCAAACTATGTTTCCGCTAAAACCTGTTGGTGCTGGACATTTTTAAAACAGATCCAGTAAATGTTATATTTTTATCTTTTGATAAAAAGGGATTAGGATCAATTTTATTTTCACCTTCTAGATGTATGACAGTTAAATCTGCTTTAATCCCTACTTTTAGACTTGGTCAAGCTAATCCAAATGCATCAGTAGGTTTCCAAAATGATCGCTTGATTTTTCGCCAAATTAAGCTGTCTCCGTTTCATCATGTCTTGTTTGTTAGTATGGAAGAATTGACGGTTTCAATAAAAAATCTCTTTATGAGCGCATAAAGAGATTATAGTTCGTAAGACTAACACGGATGCTAGCCACCTTGTTATTCCTCTCTTTGAAGCCTCACAGGACTACTTTTAAAAAGGATGTATTTAGTTTTTAATGGTATCCTCTATATTTTATTTATAAGTTTCATTATTATTATCTTATTTTCCTTATAAAGTTTAGAGGCAATTCACAGTGCCGGCTGATTAATAAATACCGAAAAACATAATACAATGGTTTTAATATGTTGACTGACCAGTTATCGCCTTAAGGGGTTCACTTTATTAGCATTCTATACAAGTCTGCTTTTTTCACTATTTATCGAATAATAATAACTTACTAATCATCGCCTACAGCGTCAGCCTGGGCATTGGTATAAGTGTTATTCCTGGCTTATTAGATAAAATGCCTGAGATCATTCAATTATTATTCGGAAACGGCATTTTTACAGGTACTTTCACCACCATCCTCCTGAACGTTTACTTTAATTTCAAAGATATCAAGAATTACTCTGAATCTCCTGAAATAGAAAACTCTAATAATGAGGTTGATCCGGGATTGGTAGATGTTTGATTCGGACGTTAATTAATGAAAATAATAGATGTAAAGGACAGATCCACGAGGTCTGCCTTTTATTTTTTGGTTCACTACTCATTTGCAAATTAAATCGTAAGATTACATATTTTTGTCTAATAAAGAAAAGATTATTTGGACATGCTTATACATAGAAAAAATTACACATCAACAAGCTATTTTATATTAAAATCGTTCCTTATCTGCAATATCCGGGGAAGGGGAAATTATTCATTGCTAAAGTGGCTTAATCAAACCAAAAAGAAATCTATCAAACATAATACTGAAGGTAATCTTGAAGATTTAATTAAAGCTTTAAAACCATCAAAAGACTTTAATCGTTTTGAGTTTGAAACAAAGAACGGTTCATGCTGGGTTAGCTACTTAAAGACAATGGTGAGCCCAGACTTCATTCATCGAGATGTTTTTCCTTATTTAACTGAGCATTCTTTTACTAATATTTATGATATAAAAAATTTACTTCCGATCGAACAAAAATTAATTACAGAAAATGTTACGGAAATCCAAAAGAAGATTATGTCCGGGTCAATTATGATCCAGTTTAATGAGCATGATACAAAATGTCTTTTGATCTCTGCAGTTACAGTTGAAACACGACAAGTTGCAATGCCTGAAGTTGAGTTTACAGTAGTAGGGCCTAAAGAAGCTTTTGTGGAATCACTTGATACTAATATCAACTTAATTAGAAAGAGACTTCTCCTACCACAATTACAATTAAAAGAAATCGAGGTAGGAAAATTATCAAAAACAAGAATCGCCATTCTCTATATTGACGGTATCGCGAATCAAGAAAATATAAATACCGTAATACAACGGATTTCTGATATTGAGTATGACCATATTATTGATAGTTCTTATATTACTCAAATGATTTCTGATAATAAAAATTCACCTTTCCCACAGCTGCTTGATACAGAACGTCCTGATCGTCTAAGTGCAGTATTAACGGAAGGGAAAATTGCGATAATTGTTGATGGGTCACCACACGCTCTTTATGCGCCGATTACAATCGTTGAATTTTTTTCGGCTTTCGAGGATTATTTTCAAATTTGGCATATGTCATCATTCTTTCGATTACTTCGTTTATTCGCAGTAACGTTCTCGGTTTTTTCAACACCTTTTTATGTTGCAATTTTGACACATCATTATGAAATGATCCCAATGGATTTATTAGCAACTTTAATATCTACGAGGGCAGATGTACCTTTCCCTCCGGTCATGGAAGTATTAATAATGGAAGTGGTTATCGAACTATTACGAGAGGCCGGGGCAAGACTTCCAACGAAAGTAGGCCAAACAATCGGTATCGTTGGCGGTATTGTAATCGGGACAGCTTCCGTAGATGCCGGCTTAACGAGCAGCATTTTATTAATAATTATAGCGCTAGCAGCGCTTGCATCCTTTACAACACCTGTTTACCAAATGAGCAACACAATCCGTTTAATACGCTTTCCATTTATTTTGTTTGCTCAATTATGGGGATTAACGGGAATTGCTATTTTCTTTGCTTTTATGGTCGGCCATCTGTTAAATTTAATATCCTTGGGAAGACCTTTTATAGAACCGATTTTCCCGCCGCGTTTAACTGATTTAAAAGATGCTTTTTTCCGTTTGCCTTTTAATCGGCAAGCTAAACGGCCGATCTATCAAAGGCCTGAAGATCCTAACCGTGCAAATGCTAAACGTATTAATGAAAAGCATGATAATGAAAAATAAAAATTCTGGAGATTAGTCACAAGAAAGAGTTTTTACAGGAAATAAATAAAAGTGACAAGCTCCGATAGAAATTTGGTGAGGATATGCGTAATCTTCTAAAGGAAAATCTTCTCATTTCACCTTTTCTTGTCTTTTACGTCATTAATTCGATGCAATTAGGAGGGGGAGCACTTTTTGACTTAAGAGGAATGAGTCAACATGCTGGGTATGATACGTGGATTTCGATTATTGTTTCAGGTTTAAGTATTCATATCCTTATATGGCTCTTATATCGAATTTTAAATAAGGGAAAAGGAGATATAATCGCAATCCATCGTGATCTATTCGGAAAATGGGTTGGCGGTTTTCTTAGTTTGCTTTTTATCTCTTATTTTTTGATCCTCGGTATTTTTACTTTACGTATATATATTGAAGTCATACAAGTGTGGATATTTCCTCATTTAAGTCCATTTTTTTCTCTTTAATTTTACTCTTAGTAATTAGTTACTTCGTTATCAAAGGGTTTCGGGTAGTTACTGGTATTTGTTTTTTAAGTATTCTTTATATGCTGCCGATATTATTATCAATGTTATTTCCTTTAGAATTTGCTCATTATAGTAATCTTTTTCCTATAATGGACCATAGTTATAAAGATATTTTACTCTCATCGAAAGAAGTAACACTAAGTATGGTTGGATTTGAATCATTATTACTCTTTTATCCATTTATTAAAAATCCTGAAAGGTCTGCAAAATGGGCTCATCTAGCTATTATCTTTACTACCATCATTTATGTTTATGTGGCAATCATTACTTTTACATTTTATAATCAAGAACAATTACAGCATACTTTATGGAGTACGGTCGTTTTATGGCAAATTATTGAGCTCCCGGTTTTAGAAAGATTTGAACATTTAGGTTTATCCGCATGGTTACTTATCGTTTTGCCAAATCTTTGTGTGATATTGTGGGGAGTGCATCACGGAATATCACAATTAGTTACAATTAATAAAAAAATTCTGCTCATTGCTATCATATTCATAATAGCAATTGTTTCAGGGTTTATTAATAAACGGACAAGCATAGAACAATTAAGTAATTTAGTTAGTGAAATTAGTTTTTATATTGTTTACGGCTACATACCATTTCTGTTTCTAGCACAAAAAATTATTTACAGGCTAAAAAGGGATAACTAAACATACTGATGTTATCTCCTTCTGAACTTTTCTAAATTTATTAATAACTTATTCCGGATTCAATAATATCGAGAGTGAAATTTATTTGAACTGGAGCATTCGGATACAGTTGCTCCCATTTATCCGATTTCCATCCCCTCGTTTGACTTCTTGCCCTATCTGCAATACCAAGAGGGTCGATCTCTTGTTCTTTGAATTGTTTAATCATTTGTTGACCCTTCTCCGTAAGATCTTTCTCTAATAACCTTTCAAGCTTCTCTATATCCGACTTCGTATGATATTCAACGCTTGAGACAGTCTCATTCACGAATGCACTCATTTGAACTTTAATCTTAATAACTGGATTTGTCATTGAGTTCGTTATCCTATAATCTACGTTAGACTTTATTGTTTCTAGTACCACATGTTGATTATTTTCAAGAGATGCCTCGTAATCACCCATTTTAACATTTTCATAAAGCATTTTAAAAATGAGTAGTTTATCTGGATAAAGTTTATCGACATATTTGTCGCCATTGAAAAGTGCAAGTCCTGATACCTCTATTTTATCCTGATGTTTTTTAATAATGGCATAATAGGATCCTGCGTTTTTGAGTAATAACTATACATAAATTTATGAAGATTAGTATTAGGTAAATTTCTTTTTTCTCTTTGGTTAAGGAGTTCCTTTATATATCGGGAAACTGTCTGGTCCAAAGGATAATCTCCTTCTAATAATTCCTTAACGTTTCCTTCGATCACACAAAGATCCATTCTTTTCCCAATTGTTGGATCCCTTTTTTCCAAAACTCTCTCAATACCTTTTTTCGCCAAATCTTCTCCGAATAAACTGGCTAACATTTTTCCGCGAGCAATAGGTTTCGATGAACTTCTTTCTATATCGATAAGGCTTCCAAATCTGGAAGTGCCATTAAAATCAATCGTTTCACTTTTAAATTCGGAACCACCTTCACTAGGCTTAAATATAGCTACAGCCACAGTTGTTTGAAATTTATCTCCCTCTGCTAAGTCATAACCCATACTTTCAACAATTTGAACCTCATCAACCGTTTCCGGAGGAATACAGCTACTCAGCAATATACAATAGCTAATCGAAATAAAGGCTTTTTTTATCATCATTATTCTCCTTAAACTTGCTTGTACAATTTTCTTTTATAAACAGTTTTTCAATCAATGTAGGAAAATAAACAAATTAATACTATTTATAAAAAATAAAGATTAATAAAGTAGATGGTGAATACTCCCTTTATTACTTTTCTCAAGACTTTTAAGGGAAGCAATGAAGTATAACGCTAAAAACTCAATTGATTCAGTGAGAAGAGAAATGATTATCCCATTTCCAATATTAAAAGAATAACAAAAATAAGTTCAATTAAATATTCCATAAATATGTTTCTTTTTAATATCATTATCAAACGTTCGTTCTCGATATATTCACTTACATTAAAATTAATGAAAAATAACTTCAGCTTATAGACCTGCTTAGGTAAATCAATAATTAACCTGTTAAATTTCTATACCCTCTTCAATTTACATAAAATTACCTGTTTTTTTTCACCTAAAAATCAATCATAGATTTAAGGAGGTGAATAGATATGAAAAATCAAAATGTTGGGTTTGGAATAACCGGTAATTCAAGTACAAAACAACAAGCAACATCTGATTTATCAAGTAATAATAAAGTTAAAGAACCAGTACAGTTAAGAGATGGAGATCCTGCAAGAAGTCCTGATGGTTCTAAACATGGAGTGGACTTAGGTTAAAGAGAATAATCAGACCATGAACCATGAGTACATTAAGAACCTAATTATGATTTATTTCCACGCTTAGCTCAAATGAAGGATAAGCATTGATTTTGCTGTTCTTTCGTTTGTACTTTCACAAACAATTATGTGGAGAGATAATAAAATTGTTTAATTTTAAAAGTTCAGACAAGCATAACCCCGTTCTAAATGTAGGACGGGGTTAAAAATAAAGTTGTGTAATTTTAGCGTAGAAATAAAATTTGATCAAAAATACCTAAATCCAAAACAATTTTCTGGATAGTCTCTAATCCTTGGAAAACATAATAAAGACTCCTTCCTTATCTCCCCTGAATCCCTATTAGCAAAGTAGAAGTTACCAAGGAGAATAGCTACATCCATTGGGTTTTCACTAATTTCAATGAAGAAAAAGAATGATCAAGTACAAAATTGGCTGGATTCCTCCACTTGGGCTTTTGCCTACTCTAATATTCTCCTTTGATCACAAAAAACGAGCCACGAATTGTTCCAGCCAGTTTAGACTTCTGCCTAGCAAACTTAAACTTCCCTTCTAACTCCTTTGGTACCTCCATCCCCTCAGAAAGCTTAAAACCAACCGCTCGCTTCTTAGGATCATCAACTGTATACATGACGTTTACCGCAAGACCGTCCTCATAAAAGACGTAGGCAAATTTGATATTTTCCACTTGAAAACGCGACGTTTCTAACGGTTTGGCTGCAAACTCAATATCACGTTCTTCTTTCAAAATTCGGTTCACATAATCAAGTGTCTCCTGGCTTTCGCTAGTTGGTACAACTGTAAATTCATGTGTGTATTTGTTCATAAAGTAGCGGGCTTCATTAGCACGTAAACCAGCAAGCGCTTCTACTACAGGTGAAAATTCTAAACCAACGGTAGACACATTTTTAAAATCAACGATATAGGACATTTCCATCCCTCCAGTTATCTCTTTATTTCCTAACAACAGGAATCCACATTTCACCAAAGACTAAACCGTTTCGCTGCCCCATCTCAACCGTTGCATTTGGTCCACCAACATAGGCAAAATTCTTTGCTTCTGGTAAGACTTGACCGAAGGCTAGGCCAGCAAGTTTATTATTCAATTCATCAGCGGTCTTTCCTTCCCCTTTCACAACTAGGTATTCCCCCTTAGGAAATTGGATAATTCTAGATTCTCCTAGTGCTGGTGCTGATGCCTCTGTCATGACTCCCGCATAATACATCATCTTATTATTCACCGCTTCGTTCACGGCAAAAACGTAGTTATTCGTGGCTATGGATTTTAAAGTATCAAGCCTTCCATCTTGGCTGAAGGCCTGCCAAAAGTCTGACTTTTCCTTGTTTAAGCCAGCAAAGTCTGTGTAATCGCTCTTAAGCTCAGTTCCAAAACCTAAAACAGTAAATCTGTCTTTTTCTTCTAAGATATAATCTGCCATATTCAAAACCTTCCTCTTTTTTAAATTAATCAAATGATTTTGACTTATTCAATTGATAGGTATATCATAATCTTAAATCATGTCAAAAAATGATACTGTTTAGGAGTCCAAATGAAAAAAGTTGAACGGATTAATATCATCATGCGATATGTCAACAACCGCTCCCATTTTACAATTTCTGAAATTATGCGAGAATTCAACATCTCTCGTTCGACAGCTATTAGAGATATTAGAGAAATTGAAGCCATGGGGATGCCACTTGTCGCTGAAGTTGGAAGGGATGGGGGTTATTTTGTCATGCACAATTCTATCCTGCCCGATGTTCGCTTTACCGATAATGAGGTCAAAGCTCTTTTTATTGCCTTTATGGCCACAAGAAATCAACAACTTCCCTATCTAAAGAGTCGTCAGTCTTTAGCTGAAAAATTACTCGGTCTCATCTCAGAAAACCAGCAAGATGACCTTGTTCTTTTAAATCAAATCTTGCTATTTGAAGGGACCAACCCGAATAATCCTGACTTACTTGAACTGTCAGACCTCCCCCATCCCATGTTAGAAAAACTCATCCAAGTTCTTCTTTTGGATAGCTATTTATTGATTACCATCGAAGAAGAGAAGGTAATAAAGTCTTATCCAATTTATCTCTTGCACCTTTATCATAAAAAAAGCCTTTGGCTGATTGAAGGCTTTGACTTAAAGGAAGAAAAGAAGCAGATTTTTCCTGTCGACAATCTCACCAATGTCGAACCCTACCCGTCGAAAAAAAGATTAAGTAAGAAAAAGATTTTAGAAAAATTAAGTAAGCAGGAAGAAGTAACCAACCTTGTCCTTGAACTTGGTCCAAAAGCGATTGCCCAGTTCAAAAAATACCACCCTTTAAAAGTTTCAATTTCCTATACGAATCCTTACCAAACCACCGCCATTCTAAAGACTTTTATCAATGTTAATAAGCCCGAAGAATTGACTGAAATAACAAATTGGCTACTTTTCCTAGGTGATGATATCAAGGTCAGGGAGGTTCCAGAAGAAGTCTTAAAAGGTTTAAAAGAGAGATTATGCTTATACTTCCCATAGGCAGTGGCCAGAAAACCTTGTTTTTAGAGTGCATTTACCTACATACTGCTTAAACTTAACTTCATGTAATATTAACTTTGACATAGTGAGATAATAATTAGAGCTTAAAATAATCGGAAAGGAGTAAAAAGTGGAAAAACAAAATATTTTATTTAACCTCGACGATACGTTAGCATACTGTAATAGATATTTTAACCAAGTAATAGGTGAGTTCGCTGACCAAATGACCACATGGTTTGACTCCATAACCAAGGAAGAAATAAAACAGAAACAACTTCAAATTGATGTTGCAGCGATTAGTCAACATGGTCTAAAATCGGAACGGTTTCCCGAGTCATTTATTGGTACTTATAAATACTTTTGTGACTTAACAGGGAAGGAAAAGAAGAAAGACGAAATCCAATATTTAAGAAAATTAGGGTTAAAGGTATTTGAAATTCCTGTTGAACCAATTCCGTATATGAACGAAACACTACAACTTTTAAAAGAAGAGGGACATGAATTATATTTACACACAGGTGGAGATGAGGCTAATCAACGCAGGAAAATTGCCCAGTTAGAACTCGCTACATATTTTGAGAATCGCGTTTTTATTTCGGAACATAAAGATACGACAGCTTTATCGGATATTTTAAAAACAATTAATGCTGACCCTAAAGTAACATGGATGATTGGAAATTCATTAAGAACTGATATTGTTCCAGCACTTGAAATGGATATCCATGCAATATATATTCCAGCTGAAACAGAATGGCAATATAACGTTGTTGAAGTTAACGTTGAGCATAGCAGTGCTTTTTTGACAGTAAACTCACTTCAAGAAGTACCTGCTATAATTTATCAAAGTATCAATGAGCAAACAATGTCAACTTACAGATAATGTACTAAATCACATAGATCTGCAATGGAGTAACGAAAATATGGGTTTATTCCTAAACTCGCTTATAGCTTATTGAACTAACGTACCCTATAGTTTAAGTGATAACATTCAAAATTTCATATAAAAAAGCGAATCTCCATATTTTGAAAATCGACCATGTTAGTTTCAAATGCCGACAATAGACGAAGCGACAACACTCCCAAGCTAACTAACAAACTGTTGACCAGTTTCCCATGTAAAAAGCGACGTAAAGGTATGTTTTACGTCGCTTCATATTAATAATATTAATGGTGATGATGGTCATGTACCGGTTCATTTTTTGCCTGACAAAAGATTGAATCGTCATGTTTGTGTACTGTAGTTTCCATTTGAATGGTCACATGTGTAATTCCTTTATGTTCAAGGTTATGTTCAATTTTGCGGAGAATTCTTTCACTTTCTTTAATAGTAAGGTGATTGTTCACAACAGCATGACAAGAAAGTGCATTCAGACCACTTGTAATTGACCATATGTGTAAATCATGAATACTTTGAATCCCTTGGGTCCTTTCGATTGTTTGTACAACATCATCCACATCCACATTTTGTGGTGTTCCCTCCATTAATACATGAATAGAAGCTTTTGTTACAAAATAACCACTTCTGAGAACAAGAATAGCAACAATTACACTTGCCAATGGATCTGCCCAACCCCAGTCAAAAAACATTATAAGTAATGCCGCCACTATCGCACCTACCGAACCTAGCATATCACTAAGTACATGCAAGAAAGCTCCGTGCATATTTAAATTTTCTTTCGTATCTCCGCCGCGCATCATAATCCATGCAACCAGAATATTCACCATTAAACCAATAAAGCTAATAATGAGCATTCCATTTGTTGCTACTTCTGGCGGGTTTGCAAATCGTTCAATCGATTCATAAAAAATATAAAGTGCTATCAATATTAAAGTGACACCATTTAATACAGCCGCTAAAATTTCGAATCTTTTATAGCCAAATGTCTTGCTATGATTTGCTGATTTTTCAGCTAATTTAAATGCGATAAGGGCTATCATTAAAGAAATTGAATCACTTAGCATATGCCCTGCATCCGATAAAAGGGCAAGACTATTTGTTATAAACCCTCCCATGGCTTCAATAATCATATAACCCGTTATAATTATAAATGAAATCAACAATACTTTTTTATTTGCACTGTGAGTATGATTATGATCATGTCCCATTGTTCTTCCCCCTAAATTTGGATCAATTTATTTTATTATTACCCTTTTTACAAAACACACCGAGAATTCATAATACCGTATCTAATTATCGTATATGAGCATATACTCATATATAAGCGTGTGATATATTAATTTCTTAATACTTGTCAAACTAATTGATAGTATTTCTTTCGGTAAATACGTTAGTAATATATCTCTTGCTATTACTGTTCCATTTACTTGTTCTTCAAATTAAAATGATATGTTCCTTTTAATAATGAAAAAGGAACTGAAATACTCCTTCAAATAGGAAGCTCGACCTACCCCTTTTGTGTCATTAACTAATCGAAATGCTTTGTGGTCTTTATGCCAACCCATATACTGTTGCTCATCCATTTCTAAAAACTAATTAATAATTTCAAAAACAGTATTACTATAAGTGGCCATTTTATCATCCCCTTGTTTACATATATTCAAATGATCGTTTGAATATATTGTACTTAAAAAAACCCTAACATTCAAATGTTTATTTGAATGTTAGGGTTTTTTAAGTAATTATTTATAATATAAAATTTTATTTAAGCTCTTTACAGCATTAAAAATGTTTAATAGCAAAGGCTTCCGTCGAACCACAACCATCCCAATACTTATTGGCGCTGTCACCCTAAATAAAATTAATACACATCACGCTGATATCGTTTTTCCTTTTGCATGACTGTTAATTGTGCTTCTGCTTCTTCTCGACTTATATTGCCTTCTTGTTCAATAATAGTAATCAAAGTTTCGTGAACATCTTTCGCCATTTTTTCCTTATCTCCACAAACGTAGAAGTGTGCTCCATCTTGCAGCCACTGATATAATTCCTTACTATTTTCAAGCATTTTATGTTGTACATACACTTTCTTCTCTGTATCACGGGAGAATGCGGTGTCTAATTTTGTCAGTATACCTTCTTTTTGATATTTTTCTAACTCAGCTTCATAAAGGAAATCTTTTGCTGAATATTGATCTCCAAAGAATAGCCATGATCTTCCACTTACTCTGTTTACTGCACGTTCCTGAATAAATGAACGAAGTGGTGCGATACCAGTTCCTGGACCAACCATGATAATATCTATCTCTTCCGACTCTGGCAGTTTGAAATGTTTATTTGGTTGGATAAATATAGGGAGTGTATCACCTACTGAAACACGTTCCGCGCATTGAACCGAACAAACCCCTTTTCGGTCTCTCCCATGAGCCGTATAGCGTACAGCACCAATCGTTAAGTGTACCTCATCTGGGGTAGCTGCAAGGCTGCTAGATATTGAATATAGACGTGGAGGGATTTTTCTTAAAAGTGATACAAATTCTTGAGCGGTAAACTTCCATGGTCCAAAGTCTCTTAGCATATCAAGTAAATCACGTCCATATATGTATTTCTTTAGTTCGGTTGCGTTTTCTATAGACACAAGATTTTTTAATGCTTCATTAGCAGTGAATTCTACAGCTTGTTGTAAAATCTTCTTTGTTAGTAATGTAATCTCAAAGTATGTTGTCAATGCTTCTCTCAATGGAAGCGTATCACCTTGTTTATTAATAATTACAACCAGTTCTTCGTCCCACTTCATTTCTGCAAGAAGGGATTCCACTAGTTCTTGTTCATTTACTGGAACAATACCTAGAGTATCACCTGGAATATAAGAAAAACCTGAACCTTTTAAAGATAATTCGATATGTCTTGTTTCTTTACTTGAGCCAACACGATTTAAATTAATATTTTTGAGAACTTTCGCTTGAAATGGGTTATTCCTTGAATATACTGGAATTTCCTTACTTTCTTTTGTTTGATTTATAGCATGTTGCATATACGCTTCATCTCCCTTATTTTATGTATGAGAATAGTATAAAGATGATTCTCCATAGTCATCAACAACTAATTGTAACCATTTCATTTAAAAAGTAGAAGTTAAATTTATTTATTGCACCAATAATTTATTTGAAAATGTATTCGACATCGTTATCTTTCTTAATGATATCCAAATCATATTCTTTCAAGAACCATGAGTCTTCAACACTAAAATAAAATGTTATTCCTTCCACTACATTCTTTATACCAATACTTCCTTCTTTTCCAATTGAAATACCAAGATAATAATCCGGATGGACAGTTGGTATCCCTCCATATATCTTAACGACAAATTGAAGATAATCTCCTGGTTTCAAATCCATTTCTGAAGCATACCATTCTGCTGCCTCTCTCGATACGTTTAAATTCATATATTCACTACCTCCATTTTTCTCATCTTATTCTATTGGAAAGTCTCTTCGCTCTGTTATTTCTAATTTACTTATTATTTTTCCATTGCTTTTCTATGTAATTCATTCAATCTTATTAAGATTTTTTTATTATCATCTTTTTTGAAGTTTTTCAAAATATGTTATTGGGGTTTTATTATTAAAACCCTAATAACATTAAAGATTATTAAGTCTTAATGTCATTAGGGTTAAAAAATTGTAAGTCCTTACTTTGAAGTATGAATATCAATTAGGTAGCTATAAGCTGAAAGAAGCCTTGTATACACTTTTTTCAATTAGTAACCAGACGCATTTTAGGGAAAAAATGCGTTTTCTATACATACGCGATGAAAAAAATGTCTCCATCTCAGGTCTTACGTACCGTCTGATCACACTAATGCAGCTTTATAGAGTTTGTTAACTTCATCCCAATTAATAAGGTTAAAGAAAGCACCAATATAATCTGGACGCTTGTTTTGATAGTTTAGGTAATAAGCATGTTCCCAAACATCAAGACCTAGAATCGGTTTTTCACCTTCCATTAGCGGACTATCTTGATTAGCTGTGCTTGTAATCGATAATTGTCCGTTTTCCACAACAAGCCAAGCCCAGCCAGAGCCAAAACGGCCAGTTGCTGCTTTAGTAAATTCTTCTTTAAATGAATCATAGCTTCCAAAAGCCTGTTCAATTACTTCTGCAATTTCACCAGTTGGATTTCCTCCACCATTTGGAGAAAGGATATTCCAAAATAGACTATGATTTGCATGGCCACCACCATTATTGCGGACAGCAGTACGAATGTTTTCAGGCACTGCATCAAGGTTAGAAATTAATTGTTCTACAGGTTGATTACCCAAATCATTCTGTCCTTCAAGTGCTGCATTTAGGTTATTCACATAAGTAGCATGGTGACGGTCATGGTGAATAATCATCGTTTGCTCATCAATAAATGGTTCAAGTGCATTGAATTCATAAGGTAAAGCAGGTAGTTCAAATTTAGACATTTTATACTTCCTCCTAATATGTAAGTTATTTTATATTACAAAGTTGATTATAATTTAACATTAGATACTTTTTCAACTAAAAAGTTTAAAAAGTATCTAATGTTTTAAAAAAAAGAGAAAATTATGACTCTGATTACCGTATAGTACATGTGCAGCAAATTTTTCTGTCTTAATAAATGAATCATACATCGAAACCCATTTATCAATTAACCATAAAATAACTAACACATCTATAGAACCAAAGAGAATGAATTACAGACCGTTTTCGACAACAGTTGGATAATTACTCATTACCTCTTTAACTAAAGATTCTTTATTATCATTCATAACAAATCTCTCAATACTTTTCATACCTAAGATTACGGTAATTTTTCCTTATTTATAATTTCAATATATTGTTGAAGTTTATACAAATACAAACAAGTTTAAAAATAAGATATAAATTTTTATATTGAGCATCGCCTTTATTAAAGACGTTTATGTATGTTAAAATACATTTTACTATGTTGTTAAACTTTTTATTTGAAAGTTTTATATTAATATTTTTCTATAATAAAAAGATTTTTATTATAGAAAAAAGACAGGTGGATTAACATTGAATGGTAGAATTTCAACTAAAGATAAAATAATGGAGTTATTAAAAAAGAAAGCAAATTTAACTGTTAATGAACTATCCAAATCTTTAGGAATCACCGAAATGGCAGTAAGAAAACACTTGAATATTTTAGAGAGGGATTCCCTTCTAACAATAAATGAGATTAGACAACCAATGGGAAGGCCGCTTCTTATTTATTCATTGTCTTCAAAAGCTGATCAATTTTTCCCAAATAATTATGAAAACTTGACTGTAGAATTCCTTCATGATCTTAAAGAATTACATGGAGAAGAAGTTATTGAATATCTCCTAGAAAAGAGAAGTGAAAGACAGAAAAAGAACTACCTTCCTCAAATAGAAAATTTGAGCTTTGATGAAAAGATTAGAAAGCTAAATGATATTCAAAATAGTAAAGGTTATATGGCAGAACTATCCAAAGTTGATGATCACACATATGAATTAATAGAGTATAACTGTCCTATTATCGCTGTTGCTAAAGAATATAAAAAAGCTTGTGCATGTGAAACCGAAATGTTTAAAGAAGTATTAGGTACGGAACAAGTAAGAAGGGTTACTTGCAAAACTGAAAACGGAGAACATTGCAGATTCTTAATAAGGGATAATTCATTTATTGAACATACAAACCGGATATAGTTGTGGCATGTTCAACAATTATAAACTGTACTATGTTACTACTACTAGTTTTTCAGCTAAAAATAACTACCTGATGATAAATTAAAAAGCCAATTTCTTTAACGTACAGGAAATTGGCTTTTTAATTCGATTTATCAATTATTTTTTGAATTTTGAAATGATTATCACCCAATCACCCCATAATTTTCAAATTGATCTAGCTGCTGTACCTTGTCTATTTTTAATAAACATGCAATTTCATCTTGAGCTAATCCTTAATTTTGATATAAAAGTTTTCCTTGGCGAAGTTGAATGCTACTTTCATCAGCTTCTTCAACAGACCTATTCCCTGAACTTCGGGTATAATGTATAGCTTTTGCAACTCACAAATCATCTTTTTCTTCCATTTCACGAGTCTACATTGTTTCATTTTCTATATCTATTTTCATTGATTTTCAAAAGATCAAAACGAAAATCCCGTCTCATATAAGAGACGGGATTTGAACTCGCGGTACCACTCTTGTAGTCTCAAAATAAAATCAATAGTAATTGATTTATCCCAGCCTTAACGGGCCTCAACTAACTATC
>NZ_BCVG01000007.1 GCF_001591625.1 Metabacillus fastidiosus NBRC 101226 | reverse complement strand
ACTTTACGCGAGCAATGTATGTGTGGCCTGTATCATGCGGGCCCTAACTAACCATCAGTAGGAGATAAGAAAAACCCCTACTGATGGAAGTTTCACTTTATTTAAAGGAGGTACTTTAAAAATGGGGAAAATAATAAAAGGGTTTATTAAAAAACAAGGTTTGAAATTATTAAAGGAAAAAGCTCTACCTATATTAATAAAAACAATAAAAAAGAGAAGAAAATAGTCATTTGATAGTAAAGCCCCGCTTTGAAATGGTAGGGGGGGGAGAGGATTATTTACCAGTCAAGGGGGATGCGTTAATGGAAAATTATAAAAAACTTGCAGAAAGTGTTAAATTTACAGATAAAAATAAAGTTCATCATCAAGATACAAGTTTAGAGCTGATTGGTACAGGTAGAAGTGCTGTTGTTTTTAAAATACGTTCAACGAATAAGGCATTGAAAGTGTTCTATCCTGACAAAAGCAAAATAGCAAAGGAAGAAGCGATGATATATAAGAGACTTGCAGGTACTCCTTATTTCCCTACCTTGTATGAGGATGGAGAAAATTATCTCGTTATTGATTATATTGATGGAAAAACAATTTTTGAATGTTTAGTAAATGGAGTTAGAGTGACGAGAGATATTATTAATGAAGTAGATGCTGCTCTGTCATTAGCGAGAGAAAAAGGATTAAATCCTTCAGATGTCCACCTTCGTAATTTGATTGTTACATCTGAAGGACAGATGAAAATAATTGATGTGGCAAGATTTAGACAGACGAAAGATTGTACACAATGGAGAGATTTAAAAAGAGCATTTTATTCTCTGTATGAAAAAAGGTTTTTTCCGAAGAGAATACCTGAGTTTTTACTGAATATGATTGCTTTATTATATAAAAAGTCAGCTTTTTTCTCACTTTCTAAAGAACAGTAGATATAATAAACGGGTTTGACGGACAGTTGGATATCTCCCTCCTCTTGGGAGTTTTTACTGCCCGGTTATTCGTAATAAAATGGATAGATAACAGAATAACAATGATTTCTGATATACTGCAGGTCTTGCTTATTTTTCTAAAACGGTATGTCACTTCTCTCGTTTTCATATATATTTATAAGTGTTTTTCCAAAGTTTAAGCAAGATATTCAACTTCGTATGTAATGTGTTTGAGCATTTTATTTTCTCTATTTTTTAACTATGCATATAATAAGGTAAATATAATGAGAAATGAGTGAGAAAGATGGATGTGTTTGAAGCGATTAAATCAAGAAGAAGCATCGGAAGAGTAAAAACGGATGAAGTACCCGCTGAATTGATTGAAAAAATATTAGAATCCGGTACATATGCACCGAGTCATTTTCGTACAGAGCCATGGCGCTTTTTCGTTTTAAGACAGAATGGCAGAGAGAAGCTTGGTGAAGTATTAGCTAATATTACAAAAGCAGAACTAGGCGACTCTGATAGCAGCGGAAATAATGATAAAATCGAAAGAGCAAAGAAAAATCCTCTTCGTGCCCCGGTTATTATTACAGTTGCGGTGGAACCGAGTAATGAATCAAAAGTGATTTTAAAAGAAGAATATGCAGCAGTAAGCAGTGCGATCCAAAATATGCTTTTAGCTGCGACAGCCCTTGGCCTCGGTGCAGTTTGGCGTACGGGAAAAATTTGCTATGAAAAGAAGGTAAGCGAGTTTTTCGGCTTATCGGAGAAGGGAGAAGTCCTCGGCTTTATTTATCTGGGCTATCCGGATATGGAAGCAGCACCTATAGAAAGAACTAATTTTAAAGATAAGACAACATGGATTGATTGAAGAATTTTTTAGTGAAGGGCTGATAGAAAAATCAGCCCTCATCTTTATTTTGGAGTTTTTCCTGTGCTATTCTAATCATTTCTTTTACCATATTTCCACCTAAGCTGCCGCCGATTTTCCCCGCTTCCTTTGCTGTTAATGTTCCGTTATAACCTGTCTGTAATGGGATGCCTGTTTCTTTTGCAATTTCGAATTTAGCATCTTCATGGTTAGCTACATTTGCAATGTTTGCCTTTAATTGATCGACAGCTTCTCTAGCTTCTGGAACCAGTAAACGATTTCTTCTTGCCATTACACTATCCCTCCTTTTAAAATAGCTTCCCCATCTTATCCTGTATTTAACGAAGTGTGATATTTTGGAAAAATAGGGGAAGGCCAGGAATTAACTGGCTGTAAAAGTTTGATAATTACAAGCAGTAACAGGAATAAACAGTTTTATTTTAATAAGGGGAAACTGTATAGAAAACATTATTATAATGGTAAAATAGGAGTTACTATATTGTTTTTTAGGAGAATTAAAATGCTTCAAACGTTGAATAAACGATTGGAAAAAATAATGCCTCTTATGACACCAGCAAGTGTTGTAATCGGTGTCATATTTGCAGGGTTTTTAAAGGATTTTACATGGCTTGTTGCATGGATATTTGCTTTTATTACCTTTTCGGGAAGTCTTAGTTCGAATTTTTCTTCCTTGAAAAGAGCATTTTTACAGCCCCTTCCATTAATTCTTGCTTTACTTATTTTACATGTCATGATGCCGGTTTGGGCTTATGGAATTGGGCATCTTATTTTTGGTGCTGATAAATTAACAATTACGGGATTAATTTTAGGTGTCGTTATTCCGACAGGGGTCTCAAGCTTTATGTGGATTTCCATTTATAAAGGGAATATCGGTTTAGGACTTTCCATTATTTTAATTGATACAATCCTTTCACCGTTTATCGTACCATCAAGTCTTTCTCTATTAGTTGGTGAGAAAGTGGAGATGGATGTGAAAAATATGATGATTGGCCTTTTCTTCATGATTGTCGTTCCTTCATTAATTGGAATGATGCTTAATCACATGTCAAAAGGCAAAGTAAAAGATTCCTTGGGAACTGTTCTATCTCCGTTTTCGAAAATTTCTCTCGGTCTTGTTGTCGCCATTAATAGTTCCTATGTCGCTCCGTTTTTAAAGGATATTAATGTGAAGCTTTTAATTATTATTTTGACGGTATTATTTATCGCGTTTTCTGGTTATTGTTTTGCGTGGTTTCTCGCTAGATGTTTAACGAAAGACCGTGATACGACAATTACTTTAATCTTTACCGGTGGAATGAGAAATATTAGTGCCGGTGCTGTTATTGCAATTCAGTTTTTTCCAGCAGCCGTTGCAATACCAGTAGTTGTTGGAATGCTGTTTCAACAAGTGCTTGCTTCACTTTTTGGTCTTCTTTTCAGCCGGAAAGAAGCAAAAGTAAAAAAAGCAGCATAGATGGTATGTAAAGGGGAAGAAAAGAATGGATGAAATAAAATTCAGGCCATTTGGAGATGGTGCAGTCACAATTGATATTAGTAAAAATAATAGAGATGGACGATTGATTATAGAGCAAATTGAAAAAAAATGCTTTAAAGGTTTAATAGAAATTGTACCGGGATTTACAACGATTACTGTTTACTATGACCCGTTTGCTATTTATCAAATATGTAACGGGCTGTCACCTTTTCAGTTCGTAGAAATGAAACTGAAACAGATAATAAATGAAATAGGTGAGGAAAAAAAATATTCTTCCCGGGAAATAATCATTCCAGTCTGTTATGGAGGGGAGTTAGGGCCTGATTTAGTGAACGTAGCAAACTATCATCATTTAACGGAAGAAGAAGTCATTAATTTGCATGCATCTCAAGAATATGTTGTTCATATGATTGGCTTTGCTCCCGGTTTTCCTTATTTAAGCGGCTTGTCAAAGAAAATTGCGACACCTAGAAAGGATACACCGCGGACTTTTATTCCAGCAGGCAGTGTCGGTATTGGCGGGGAACAGACAGGAATTTATCCGCTTGAAAGTCCAGGTGGATGGAATCTGATTGGCAGAACCCCGCTTACATTATTTAATCCAAATGCGAATATTCCAAGTCTTCTCCAAGCAGGAGATACCATTCGCTTTCAGCCGATAACCTATAAGGAATTTGAAGTATTGAAGGAGGCTGAGAAAAATTGAGCATACATATTTTAAAGCCTGGTTTATTAACGACGGTACAGGATATGGGAAGATACGGTTTTCAGAAATACGGTGTAGTCGTGAGCGGGGCGATGGACAGTGTTGCTGCCCGTCTTGCGAATATAGTAGTTGGAAATGATGAAAGGGAAGCCTTGCTTGAACTTACATTAACGGGACCGACAATTAGCTTTTCAAAAGATGCAGTTATTTCTATTTGCGGGGCGGATTTTTCTCCTCAAATAAATGGAGAGAAGCTGCCGATGTGGCGTCCTGTTCTCATTCATGGACAAAGTGTATTACAGTTCTCCAATGTAAAAGAAGGGTGCAGGGCTTATATTGCTGTTGCAGGAGGAATTGATATACCACTCGTAATGGGAAGCAGAAGCACTTATATCCGTGCTCAAATTGGCGGTTTTAAAGGAAGGGCTCTTAAAAGAGAAGATGTGCTTCAAATAAAAGAACCTTCTGGGTTTTCTGCAAGGTTAACAGAAAAACTTCGGCAAGTGAATAGTTCCCCATTTTCTGCTGCAAATTGGACTCCCCATTATAACTGGAGAAAGTTATACTCGAAAAATAATCCTATCCGTTTTATTAGAGGACCACAGTATGAACTCTTTTCTAATAAAGTACTTAATGAACATTATTTTCAAATAAGTCCCCAGTCAGATCGAATGGGGTACCGGCTAACGGGACATATACTTTCACCAATAGAAAAAACAGAGCTGTTTTCAGAAGCAGTACCAATTGGAACAATTCAAGTGCCGCCTGATGGAAATCCAATTATTTTAATGGCTGACAGACAAACGACAGGAGGATACCCGATCCTTGGAATTGTTGCATCTGTCGATATACCTGTACTAGCTCAAATGAAACCTGGGGATAAACTAAAATTAAAAGAAATAACATTAGAAGATGCAGAAAAAGAACTGATCGAACGTGAGACTGCTTTGCAACTGTTGAAACAGACGATAAAACTGGCAATTGGAGAGATGTAGATAATGTATGAAATTGATTTAAATTGCGATATGGGGGAAAGTTTTGGAAGTTATACACTTGGACAGGATGAACGTATTATTCGTTTTATTACGTCAGCAAATATCGCTTGCGGCTTCCATGCTGGAGACCCGGCAATTATGAGAAAGACAGTGAAGCTTGCATTAGAGCACGATGTTAATATTGGTGCACATCCAGGTTTTCAAGATTTAGTTGGCTTTGGAAGAAGAAAGATGGAGCTTACAGCAAAAGAAGTACATGATATCGTGACCTATCAAATTGGTGCCCTGCAAGCTTTTACACAAGCAGAGGGTGGAAAACTGAACCACGTAAAACCGCACGGTGCCCTCTATAATATGGCTGCAATTGATCCGGCATTAGCGGAAGCAATTGCAGAAGCTGTTTACAAAATAAATTCTGAACTCATTTTATATGGGCTTGCTGGCAGTGAATTAATTCGTGCTGGCGAAAGAATTGGGATTAAAACAGCAAATGAAGTATTTGCAGACAGGACATATCAGCATGATGGAACATTAACATCAAGAAATGAAAAAAATGCCCTTATAACTAATGAAGATGAGGCTGTCAGCCAAGTCATTCAAATGATAAAACAAAGAAAAGTAAGAACAGTAGGCGGAGATGAAATTTCGATTCAAGCGGATACAATTTGTATTCATGGAGACGGTGAAAATGCCTCCTTATTCGCAGAAAAAATTAATGAGAAATTATTAGAAAATAATATTTATATTAGAACTATTAAAAGGAGGTAACAGATGGTTATACGGATTGAAGATGCTTCCGTAAAGCGGAATGGCGAGTGGATTCTTGAGCATATAAATTGGTATGTAAATAAGGGAGAACATTGGGTTTTATATGGTTTAAACGGAGCGGGGAAAACAGCGCTTTTAAACATGCTCTGCTCTTATTATTTTCCGACAGAAGGTTCTGTTGAAGTTCTAGGAAGAAAGTTTGGAAAAGATATATTAGGAGAACAATTAAGAAAGCAAATCGGCCTTGTTTCTGCAAGTATTCAGCAGAGATTTTATCCATCAGACAGTGCGTTTGAAATTGTTTTAAGCGGAGCATATGCTACAGTTGGTTTATATGAAAAACCAACACAGGAAATAAGAGAGAAAGCAATTTTTCTTCTTGAACAATTGGGCAGTATTGAATATGCGGACCGCAATTATGAAACATTATCACAAGGGGAAAAGCAGCGGGTTTTAATCGGCCGTGCATTAATGGGTGATCCAAAATTATTAATTTTAGATGAACCGTCAACAGGACTTGATTTCATTGCGCGTGAGAACCTCCTTGAGACGATTGAGCGAATTGCAGGAGCAAAGGACGCACCTACGCTCCTTTATGTTACACATCATGTGGAAGAAATTCTGCCTGTTTTTACCCATACGATGCTTTTAAAAGGTGGACAAGTATTTAATGCTGGAAAAACGAGAGATATGCTTCAAAATGATATATTAACTGATTTTTTCAATCTTCCTGTAGAAGTCATTTGGAATAATGACAGACCGCTTCTCGTAAAAGGAGCAGGATTTAGTTCAAAAAGTAAAATGAATTTTAATATTTAGAAAAAACTTGCGAAAATTTCTGAAATGGTCTAATGTTAGTTTCAATAGTTTTTACAACTAGAAAATTAAATAATGTTCAAGCAATAGGTGTTAAAAGAATATTTATATCTTTTAGCTTAATAGGGAAGCTCGGTGTAATTCCGACACGGTCGCGCCACTGTAAAAGGGAGTTTTCTATCAGATACCACTGTTTTATGAAAACGGGAAGGGATAGAAAGTGATGAACTGAAGTCAGGAGACCTGCCTGTTGTCTGCGCTTATTACCTACGCGAAATGGGGAGGAGTGGTGGTCATATGGTGTATAACTCTTATTAGTTTATAACTCTATTTAACTATGTCTATCAACGTCTCTCTAAATATTTAGAGGGGCTTTTTTAATGGGAAAATAACAGATGAAGAGGAGTTAATCTAATGAGTATTCAAAGTTCGAATATCGGCTATCCAAGAATTGGAGAAAATCGCGAGTGGAAAAAAGTATTGGAAAAGTTCTGGTCAAAAGAATTAACAGAAGCACAGTTTTATGTAGAAATGGAGCAATTTCGTTTAAATAATTTACGAAAACAACAAGAAAAAGGAATTAACCTTATTCCAATCGGTGATTTCAGTTATTATGATCATGTATTAGATACAGCAGTTATGTTTGGTCTTATTCCAACAAGATTTAAAGATGAAGAGACAGGGGTACTTCAAACTTATTTTGACATCGCCCGTGGAAATAAGGGGAAAGTTGCATCGGAAATGACGAAATGGTTTAATACGAATTATCATTTCATCGTTCCTGAATTACATAATGCAAAGCCATATTTACGAGAAAATCGACTGCTTGCTATGTTCAATGAAGCGAAAGATAAATTAGGAATTAACGGGAAGCCTGTTATTGTTGGTCCAGTTACATTGCTTTCTCTATCAAAAGGATATGAAGATTCGGAAAGAGCAGAAATTCTGGCAGCATTAGTACCACTCTATATCGAAGTATTCCAGCAATTAAAAGCAGCCGGTGCAGAGTGGATCCAAATTGATGAGCCGATTTTAGTAAAAGATATTCAAGAAGGCATCTTAGCTGAAGTAAAAGAAGTGTACGGACAATTTACAGCAAATGTTCCTGAGGTGAACTTCATACTTCAAACGTATTTTGAGAGCATTGAAGCATATGAAGAAATCATTCAATTACCTGTTCAAGCAATCGGTCTTGATTTCGTTCACGGGAAAGAAACAAACTTAGAGAAAATCTCTAAATATGGTTTCCCTGAAGATAAAGTATTATTCGCAGGAATTATTGATGGAAGAAATATTTGGAAAGCTAGCTTGTTAGAGAAGGCCAAACTTGTTGAAAAATTAGTAGAAGCTGTTGGAGAAGATCGACTTGTTTTACAGCCGTCATGCAGTTTGCTTCACGTTCCAGTAACATTAAAAAGCGAGAAAGAGCTTGATGAAGGCATAAAAGATGCCTTATCATTTGCTGATGAAAAGTTAGATGAAATCACACTTTTAACGGAATTTTTCAATGAAGAAGTAACGCTTGCTGAGCTTGAAAAATATGATGAAGCGATTGAAAGAGTGAAAAATTCAGAATACCGCAATGTGACAAAAGTACATGAGGCGATTGCGAAGCTTGATCAGTATTCTTCCAAACGTGTGAGTTCAAAAGAACGTAAAGAAATCCAAGAAAAACGTTTTAATTTACCATTACTGCCCACGACAACAATCGGAAGCTTCCCGCAAACGAAAGAAGTACGAAAAGAGCGTTTAAAATGGCGTAAAGGCGAGCTTTCAAATGAAGCGTATGAGCAATATATTCAAGCTGAAATTAAACGATGGATCGATATTCAAGAAGATCTTGGACTGGATGTACTCGTTCATGGTGAGTTTGAACGTACAGATATGGTTGAATATTTTGGTGAAAAAATGGAAGGCGTAGCGATTTCAAAATTCGGCTGGGTTCAATCATACGGCTCACGTTGCGTAAAACCGCCAATTATTTATGGTGATGTTCATTGCATCGAACCGATGACAGTGAAGGAAGCTGTTTATGCACAATCTTTAACTGACAAACCAGTAAAAGGAATGCTTACAGGTCCTGTTACAATTATTAACTGGTCATTCGTTCGTGATGATATTAGCCGTACAGAAGTATTAAACCATGTAGCACTTGCTATTCGTGAAGAAGTAGAAGCACTTGAAGCGAACGGAATTGCGATGATTCAAGTGGATGAAGCAGCACTTCGTGAAGGTCTTCCATTAAAAGAAGCAAAAACAAAGGTATATTTGGATGCAGCAGTATACGCATTTAGAATTGCGACATCTTCTGTGAAAGATGAGACGCAAATTCATACTCATATGTGTTACTCAAACTTTGATGATATTATCGAAGCGATTGATGAGCTTGATGCAGATGTTATTTCTATTGAAACATCAAGAAGCCATGGCGAATTAATTGATTCATTTGAAAAATATAAATATGAAAAAGGAATTGGTCTCGGAGTATATGATATCCATAGTCCACGTGTCCCATCACTAGAAGAACTGACATTAAATATTACCAGGGCACTTGCAGTATTAGATGAACGCCAATTCTGGGTTAATCCGGACTGCGGTCTGAAAACTCGGGGAGAAACAGAAACGGTTGCTGCATTAGAAATAATGGTTGAAGCGACTAAATTGTACCGTGAAAAATTAATAAATAAAGTATTAAATTAAATATAGAAGAATGGCTGCTTTTCAATTTCATAAGGCAGCCATTCTTTTTTAATAATAGTATTATTAAATGGAAAAACCAGCTCCGGATCGGAACTGGTCTGAAATTTAAAATATAATAGCCGCATTTGCCGTAAACATAATAGAGTTTTAGACCACACACTTAATAAGTGGGTGTTTTCAGTTTCATTCCTATCGTCCTCTTCGCGATGGAGGCATGATATTCGTAAAACAATATTAAACTCCCGGTCTAATAATTAGGTTAAAACTTTATTAACACTACGTACAACGCAGCTTGTAGTATTATAATACATAAAATTTTACTAAAGATCAAGTATATTTTTTATTAAATAGAGATTTTTTGAAAGCGCCTTCTCAAGATGCAGATATTTTAAGATGGAAAAGAAATGTCACAAAAATAAAACTTAAGATATTTATGAGTATAACCGATTATAAACTATATAAGTTTTATTTTTTATTCCGCTTTAGGGATATTGTAATATGACTTCTTGGATAAATAGCAAAAGAGAGGGTATTTTATGTTTAATTTTAAAAGTATTAGAAAGAAAATATTGTTTGGTTTCTCTATCATTATTATATTAGTAGCTATTCAGACAGCTTTTAATTTTATAATGATCAATAGTTCAAACGAATCGACAAAAGAGATGGTTGATAAAGAGCTGAAATTGCTTATTTTAGATGAAAAATTAGCATTAAATGTATCTCAAAGAACTTCATTAATTCGTGGATATATTTTATATGGAGATAATGATTTGAAGGATAGATTCAGCCAGAGCAGGGATGAGAGTATTGAAATAGAAAAAGAGGTAATAAAATTAGGTGCTTCTCCCGATTTTGAAAGATTGATTGAGAGAAAGAAGGTGTGGGGAGAAGCTTTAGATGAGGCTGTCCTTCTTCATGATCAAGGTAATAGGGAAAGAGCAATGGCGATATTATCGGAGCAAGCAAAAGTTACAAGAGATTTACTTGCTGATTTTGAAAACATAGTGAAAGAAAGAGAAGAAAAAATTAACAAGAAGGGAGACAATATTGTTGCTGATGGAAAAAGCTTGTTAAATATCACATTATTTATTGCAGTATTCGTCACTATTAGCGGCATTGTAACAGCATTAATTACATCGCGTATAATTGCTCACCCAATTGTAGGAGTAATGGAACGTATGAAGCAAATTGCAGGCGGGAACTTAAGCAATAAACCGCTTGAAGCAAAAGGACAGGATGAAATTCGAGCGCTTGTGGACGCTACAAATCAAATGAATGAAAATACAAGAGTTTTACTAAATCAAGTTACTGTTGTGTCAGATCAAGTAAAAAATCAAAGTGAAGAATTGATGCAGTCAGCAAATGAAGTGAAAACCGGTGCGGATCAGGTTGCTATAACAATGGAAGAAATGGCCTCCGGTTCGGAAACCCAAGCTCATCGAGTCAGTGATCTGGCAGCGAATATGACTGAATTTACAATGAAAGTTAACGAAGCAAATGAGTATGGAGAAATAGTTCAGCAAGCTTCACAGGAGATTGCTCTGATGTCTAGCAAAGGAAGTCAATTGATGCAGTCTTCTACAATGCAAATGGAGAAGATTGACTATATTGTTAAGGATGCTGTAGCTAAAGTAGAGGGATTAGATAGCAAATCTCAAGAAATTACAAAGCTTGTATCTGTTATCCGGGATATTTCTGACCAGACTAATTTACTCGCATTAAATGCAGCAATTGAGGCAGCAAGAGCAGGGGAACATGGAAAAGGTTTTGCTGTTGTAGCTGATGAAGTAAGAAAGCTTGCCGAACAAGTATCACATTCTGTTACAGATATTACGATTATTGTTAATAATATTCAAGCAGAGTCTACAAGTGTCTCTCAATCATTGCAGGAAGGATACAAACAAGTAGAAGAAGGTTCTAAACAAATTCAAATTACGGGTGAAACCTTTCATGGCATAGGAGAAGCACTGACACATATGATTAGTAATATTGAAAATATATCGAGTCATTTGCAAAATATTTTGGCAGACAGTCAGTCAATGAACCTTTCGATTGAGGAAGTTGCAGCAATCTCTCAACAATCTGCAGCAGGTATTGAAGAGACAGCTGCATCATCGGAACAGGCAAGCAGCTCAATGGAAGAAGTTGCAAAAAGCTCAAGCGAATTAGCAATCCTCGCAGAACGATTAAATGAATTAATGCAGCAATTCAAGTTATAAAAATGGATAATGCTTGCTAAATTTATCGAAATATGTGATTATTATGAGTAATAAGTCAAATAAGAGACTATTTGATTACTAATTTAATAGTGTTTACCGCTGGGGGTGCTTTTAAAAGCTGAGAAAGGTTTTATACCTTAACCCTTACTACCTGAACTAGATAATACTAGCGTAGGAAAGAGGTGCTTCTACTCGCAGTGATTTTTGCATATATTTTATCATTGCTTACATAGTAAATTCGAACCACTTCTTTTATATATAAAGGAAGTGGTTTTTTTAATTAAAGGGGTTTGATGCAAATTGGTCGTTCAACTAGGAAGCGTTCTATCTCAAATTGAAGAGCGGAAAGATGAGCTGATTGAACTATTAACAGAGTTAATTTCATTTAAAACTCCAGCTCCTCCTGCTAGAAATACAAAGGAAGCACAGGAGTTTGTTGCACAGTTTTTGAATGATCAAGGTTTTGAAACAGATGTATGGGATGTTCATCCTAATGACCCTAATGTCGTTGGTGTTTTGAAAGGAACCAATTCTTCTCTGTATAAAAGTCTTATTATAAATGGTCATATTGATGTTGCAGAAGTGAGCGAGGATGAAGACTGGGATGTTGACCCGTTCATACCAGTTGTAACGAACGGTGCTGTTATTGGAAGAGGAGCCGCAGATATGAAAGGCGGCTTAGCAGGGGCATTATTTGCGATTAAACTGCTCCGTGAAGCTGGTATTGAATTACCGGGAGACTTAATTTTTCAATCTGTTATTGGAGAAGAAGTTGGAGAAGCAGGCACACTTGAATGCTGCAAACGCGGATATACAGCTGATTTTGCAGTCGTCGTTGATACAAGTGATTTACATATCCAAGGCCAGGGCGGTGTTATTACCGGCTGGGTTGTCGTAAAAAGCAAGGAAACCCATCATGATGCAATGAGAAGAGAAATGATCCATGCCGGCGGCAAGCTTTTCGCTGCAAGTACAATTGAGAAAATGATGAATATTATTTCTGGATTACAGCAATTAGAAAGGCATTGGGCAATTACGAAAAGCTATCCAGGCTTCAAGGCAGGAACGAATACGATTAATCCTGCGGTTATTGAAGGGGGCAGACACGCAGCCTTTATCGCTGATGAATGCAGGCTCTGGATAACTGTGCATTATTATCCGAATGAATCACATGAGCAGATCGCAAAAGAAATTGAAGAGCATCTTTTAAAAGTAGCGGATGCTGATCCTTGGTTACGGGAAAATCCACCAACATTCAAATGGGGCGGAACATCTATGATTGAAGATCGAGGAGAAATCTTCCCATCACTGGAAATTGATCCAAATCATCAAGGGGTAAAAACATTAGCTGATGTTCATGAAAAAATTGCGAAGGAAAATACAATAATTGATGTATCGCCGACGGTAACCGATGGAGGCTGGCTAGGAGAAGCAGGTATTCCTACTGTCATTTATGGACCTGGAAATTTACAAAATGCTCATGCTGTAAATGAACAAGTATCAATTGAACAATTAATGACATTTACGAAAGTGATGCTGAAGTTTATTTATAATTGGTGCCACGAAAAGAAGTAAATTTTTTAAGGGGGAATATTAACATGAAATTCACTGATAGACTACGAGAAAATATCTTGCCGGTTTGGAGGAAGAACCACTCACACCCATTCGTTCAAGGAATTGGCAACGGCAGTTTACCGCATGATAAATTCCGTTTTTATATGGTACAGGACTATTTATATTTGATTGATTATTCAAAAATCTTTGCACTGGGTGTTGTGAAAGCAGGAAAAGATTTAGAAACGATGGGGAGATTTGCTACTCTTCTTGACGGAACACTCAATTTTGAAATGGACTTGCACCGCAAATATGCAGCAAGATTCGGTATTTCAGAAGAAGAGCTTGAATCAGCAAAACCGTCACCAATTGTGCTGGCATATACGCATTATATGTTAACGGTAAGCCATAATGGAACACTTGCTGACCTTGTTGCAGCACTTCTTCCTTGCGCATGGAGCTACTGGGAAATTGGAAAAGAATTAAATGAAATTCCTGGTGCGAGCGAGCATGAATTTTACGGTGACTGGGTAAAAACTTACAGCTCAAAAGAATTCGGTGACATTGCAACATGGTGCATTGATCTCATGAATGAACTTGCTGAAGGAAAATCAGAAAAAGAGCTTGCAAATTTAGAAGAAATTTTCTTAAATACGACTCGTTATGAATATATGTTCTGGGATATGGCGTATAACGGGCAGATGTGGCCAACTGATGATAAGTAATTCTGTTCTAAGCTTTAAAGATGTAAGCTTCCAATATGATAACGGAGCCAGTCCGATAAAGATTTTAGACAAGCTCAATTTTGATATTAAGGATGGAGAATTTGTCAGTATTATCGGTCCAAGCGGTTCTGGGAAAAGTACTATTTTCCGCCTGATTACAGGACTTGAACAACCTGTTACAGGCGAAATTATTATTAATGGCAGTGCTAAGCAGAACAGGCTTGGTGCTGTCGGATATATGCCCCAGCAAGACTTACTTATGCCATGGCGAACTGTTTTAGAAAATGCGATGCTGCCGCTTGAAGTAAAAGGAATGAAAACGAAGGAAGCCGAACAAAAAGTAATTGCTCGTCTGGAGCAATTTGGAATAAAAGGATTTGAGCATCGTTACCCTGGTGATCTATCCGGCGGAATGAAACAAAGGGTATCTTTTTTACGAACATCTTTAAGCGGCTCCAATGTTCTTCTTTTAGATGAACCGTTTAGTGCATTGGATGCAATTACAAGACTTGCAATGCAGGAATGGCTTCTTCAACAATGGCAGCAGCAGAAAAATACGATTCTTTTTATTACTCATGATGTGAATGAAGCATTATTTTTATCTGACCGAATCTTTATTTTCACTGGGACACCTATGGAGAAATTGGAAGAAGTAATCGTACCACTTGAAAGGCCGCGTGATCTTCGTCAATTAAATGATGATAAGGTTATTGAATTGAAAGATTATTTAATAGATTTATTACGGGCTAAGGTGCAGCTATGATCAAAAAGTATTTTACACCAAGTTTACTCGTTCTTATTTTACTCGTTATATGGCAAATTACAGCGAGCCTGATGAATATGGCTTTTATTTTGCCATCACCATTACAAATAGTAGAAAAGCTCTGGGAAATTGGAGATATTTTACTGACAGTCCATTTGCCTGCAACATTATTAATCGTTGTTATCGGGCTTTTTATCTCAATCGTTTTCGGTGTTGGTATTGCTGTCTGGATGAATGGCAGTAAAACGATGGAACGGACCTTTTATCCGCTCCTTATTTCATCACAGACGATTCCAATCATTGCTCTGGCACCGATTTTTGTTCTCTGGTTTGGTTATTCGATCTGGAGCAAAGTCGTCGTAACGGTATTAATCACATTTTTCCCCATTGCCGTTAATACATTTGATGGACTCCGTTCAAGCAGCAAAGAGTTAAGAGAACTGCTGCTTACGATGGGAGCGAGTAAAAAAGAAATTTTCTTTAAATTGAATGTACCTTCCGCATTGCCGCATTTTTTCTCAGGTTTAAAAGTTGCCGTTACCTTAAGTGTAATCGGGGCTGCAATCGGTGAATGGGTTGGTGCGCAATCTGGATTGGGGTATTTCAGCCGCAGAATGATGACGCAGTTTGATGGTGCAGGGGTTTTCGCGCCAATCGTTTTGTTATCGCTGCTCGGAATTCTTTTATTTTTACTTGTTGTATATTTCGAAAAGAAATCACTTAGATGGAGGAAGACAGAATGAAAAAGTTGTTTTTATTATTAGTTTCTATTATGATGCTTGTTGTTTTCACGGCTTGTGGAAACAGTGGATCATCAAATGAAACAGCAGGAAAAGAGAAAGAAGAAGACAAGAAATTAGAAGAAGTAAGCATAATGCTAGATTGGTATCCAAACGCGGTTCACAGTTTCTTATATGTTGCACAGGAAAAAGGTTATTTTGAAGAAGAAGGTATTAAAGTTGATATTCAGTTCCCTGCAAGTCCGACAGACCCTGTTAACTTAGCAGCAGCAGGAAAAATCACGATGGGAATCAGCTACCAGCCTGACGTATTAATGGCTCGTGCAAATGAAGATGTTAAGGTCAAATCAATCGCAGCAATCGTTCGCTCACCATTAAACCATGCTGTATTTTTAAAGGATTCACCTATTCAAACACCAAAAGATCTTGAAGGTAAAAAAGTTGGTTTCCCAGGAACACCAGTAAATGAGCCGCTCATTAAAGCAATGGTGAAACATGATGGTGGAGACCCTGAGAAAGTGGAAATGGTTGACGTTGGTTTTGAATTAGGTTCATCAATTGTTAGTAAAAGAGTAGATGCAGTTGTTGGTGCATACATTAATCATGAAGTACCAGTTTTAAGTCATGAAGGCCATGAAACTCGTAATTTTGACCCGACAGACTATGGAGTACCGAATTTCTATGAGCTTATTGCCGTAACAAGTGACAATACATGGAACAAAGATCAAGAGAAGATTAAAGCATTCTGGCGTGCTGCTTCAAAAGGGTTTAAAGATACAGAAGAAAATCCAGATGAAGCTCTGAAAATTTTACTAGCAAATCAAGATAAAGAAAACTTCCCATTAATTGAAGAAGTAGAAAAAGAAAGTCTTTCTATTCTTTTACCAAAAATGAAATCTGATGCAGGCTTTGGAAGTCAGGAAAGCGAGCCATGGGAAAAAATGAGCACATGGATGAAAGAATCAAATTTACTTGAAAAAGAACCAAGTCTTGAAGAGACATTTGTTAATATCGCTGAATAATAGACAAAGCTGCCTGCTAGTTACAGGCAGCTTTGTCTAAATTATGAAGCTAGCACTTTCGCATTAAAGAAGATGAGCAATCCACTGAATATACTAGCTAATATTCCAATAAAGGAAACAGAGGAGAAAGAAATACTAATTGGAAAGAGAATCGTTCCTAATATGAACAATACCTTGGCATGCTTCATCTAATCACCTCATTTTGATGAAAGTTTCATATTTTCTGCTTTTTTTACTATTTCTTCTACTTTCATATCAGGGTTCTCAATTAAAATAGAATAGGTGAGTCCATTTTCGTTCCAGCTTAGATTCCTTAATTCTTCGATATAAGTCGCTTTATTTCCACGTACTTTCATATTAGCCGTTTCCATTCCTAGATCGATATCTTCTGTTTCTAATGCTTTAAAAATAGTTAATGAAAACAATGGCCCATCATCCACATCTTTATAGTTAAGAACAATCTCTTTATGAGCCAATTCTTTCTCACCAAATTCGCTTATTTCTATCTCTTCTTCAAATGATAGATCAGGTTCATTAAACAGAAGGAAATCTTTTTCTATTACTTTTTTTGCTTCTTCTATCGATCCTGACCTCGTTGCAGTCATATTTTCAGCAGGAGTAATTACAACGTCTTCTGGTAAATCGATTGCAAATGTATCTTTTTCAAATACAGGGTTGAAATCCACTTTCTTATATTCTGTATCTACACGCATTTCAGCATTAGTGAATGAAGATTTAACGATAAACCAGGATTTCTGATCAACCCAAAATTCGATATCCCCTAAAATTGAATTTTCCTTTTTTGTAGTTAATTTTAAATGATACGTATCAAAATCTAATATTTTTTCTTCACCAACTACTTCCTTTTTATAATTTTTTTTCATACTTTCAAGCATATTTATGAATTGTTCCTTATGGGTTTGGTAAACAGGTAAATCAACGCCTTCCACATTTAAACTTATCGCCTCTTTACTGCCTGCTTCATAGGTTAAGATCTGTTTTCCATCGTTAAATGCAGTGGTTTCTTTATTTGTCTTTGCATCCTTTGTGATAACCTTCTTCTTTCCTTCATTATTTACATATTCCTTCATTGTAATCAAATCAGTTTCCTTCCCATCTTGGAAAGTTTTTGTTTCACTTTCAGCATAATATGCTTGGAATTCTTTACTCGTGGATAAAATGTTAGTCATAATCTCCTCCGAAGCCATTGCTGTTTTCTCTGTACAGCCGGATAAAATTCCAAATGCTAATGTAGAACTTATTAATAAAGTTTTTAAAGTTTTCATTACTTCCTACCTTTCTGGAATAAGGCATACGACTAATGTACCGTAGCCATCCTCTGACATTAATTTTATTTTTCCATTATGCTGTTCGATAAGCATTTTTGCGATACTAAGTCCAAGTCCTGAACTTCCACCAGGTCCTCTTGCTGATTCAGCTTGAACAAAAGGTTTGAAAATATTTTTCTGCTGTTCTTTAGGAATATGCTCCCCTTCGTTCTGGATGAGGAGCATAGTGCAGTTTTCTCTTGCTTTTTCTAAATCAGTCCGGAATGGAGGGAAAATCCATTTTGGCAGAGGGCTGTTCTTTGAAATTGTTCCGAGCCGAATATGAGCCCCACTTTCAGTGTATCTAATTGCATTTGCCATTAAGTTATCGATAATTCGCATCATCTGCTTTGGATTGACATCATAAATACCATTAATTTCTGATTTAACATGGAGGTTAATTCCTTTTTTAGAGCATGGTTCTTCATAGCCTGATAAAAGCATTTCAAAAAATTCTTCCCCATCAACTTCTACTAATTCCGGCTTTTCCTCACTTGACTGAAGTGCGGTATATGTTGATAAATCATCAAGCATCTTTTTCATATAATCTAATTTCTCAAATATGATCAGTGTATACTCCTGTCTTATCTTCTCATCAAGCTTCTTCCCTGAATGCAGGCTTTCTGTATAGGCACGAATAACAGTTAGCGGTGTTTTTAAATCATGTGAGAGAGAAGCGACAATAAATTCTTTCTCTTTCTGCTCTTTTAAAAGAGCTGCTTGATTTTTCTCTATTTCGATTTTCATCCATTCGAAATGGGTGATCAGTTCACCTATTTCATCATTTGATTGACGAAATTTCTGTTTTGACTTTTCACCGCTCGCAAATGCGGTCATTTCTTTCTGCAGCATATTTAATGGGTGATTTAGTTTTCTATTTAAAAGGATAACAACGACAATATATAAAATAATAAAAAAGGTGCCAAAAAGAGAGAAAAGAAGAGTCGTACGATCGTTCACGTTTTTCATCCAGTTATCACGGGCAATCGTTATTTCATAAATACCGGTAAGCTTATTTTGATGGAACACTGGTTTTTTCACCGAATATGTTAGGTGTTTTTGCTTTATTTCATTTAAATTTTTGAATATTTCTTTCTTATCAGGGGGACCGGTGGAAGGGAGATCACCAATAGATGTGTATAACTTAACTCCGTCATGCCGGTACAAAGTAATTTTTATCGCACTGTTTGTTTTTTCTGAAATTGCTTCATAATTTTTAAACGGCTGAATTTTATAAAGAGAAGCATCTTGCAGTAAGGGTTCTAGCTCAGCCATCTTGTGACTAATTTTCATGTAGTCTAATAAATCATTTTTTGCATCATATTCACTAATGCTCACATAAAGAAAATAAAGAGCAAGCACAGGAAGAAGCATGACGAGAAAATAGCTTATCATAAGCCAATATTTAATTTTCATGAAATTTGCTCCCCGATGAATCTGTAGCCGATTCCCCAAACTGTCTGAATGAATTTGGCGGACTTTGTTTCATCAGCCAGTTTCTTTCGCAAGCTTTTAATATGAACGGTAACTGTATTATTACCAGCGACATCTTCCTGCTTCCAAATATGTTCATAAAGCTCTGATTTAGCGAATGTTTGAAAAGGGTTTTTCGCTAATAAAAATAAAAGCTCAAATTCCTTTCCAGTCAGTGAAATCTCTTTTTCGTCTAAATAAATGATTTTCTTATCAAAATCAATCGTTAACCCATGCAAGTAAGTGGATGTATTTTCTGTCTCCTTCTTATTTAAATAGCGCCGATATCTTCTTAAATGAGAATTAATTCTAGCTTGCAGTTCTTCAAGGCTAAACGGCTTCGTTAAATAATCATCAGCACCTAAATTAAGTCCGTGTATTTTACTTTCATCTTCATGTTTTGCACTGACAATTAATAATGGAATATCACTTTCTAACCGAATTGTTTTACAAAGAGTAAATCCATCCATCTCAGGGAGCATTAAATCAACTAACACAACATCAAAATGATCACTCTTAAAATCTTCCCATCCTTCTTTACCAGTAGAAGCCCAAGTAACGTGATAACCGCAATCTCGGAGATGATCGCAAATAATACGGGCAATTTCTTTATCATCTTCCACGATTAAAATCTTTTCCATCTTTTAATCCCTCTTTCATGTTTTATTATATCGACTGAATTTGGTTCATTTTAGAAACTTTATAATTATTTTATAATTAATCGACAAATTTCCATTTATCATCCTAAATATTAGAATAATATAATAGTAGAAAGTGGACAAAGCTAATGTTAGAAATACTTAAAATATATGGAAATAAATGCTTCGAATTTAGCGATCTCATACTCTAAAACAGCTTCAGCATGGATAAAGAGAGATTATATTGAAATGGAAACGTTTTCACTGACTATTTGAAACATATCCATGTGACTTTGCAGTAATCACTTGATTATGAATTTGATCGTGTTAAGATGAAGACGATATGTGAAAAACACGAACAAAAATACGAACGGTATTGGAGAGATGGCATGTTACAGAAAACGACAATTGCTTTTTTAGGAGCAGGGTCAATGGCAGAAGCGATGATCTCAGGCATTGTAAATGAGGGGATCGTTCCAGCAAATCAAATTATTGTAACGAATCGAAGCAATGAAGAAAGGCTGAAAGAGTTAAAACAGAAATATGGAATAAGAGGAATGAAAAGAGAAGATTTACAATTTGAACAAATTGATCTTTTTATTCTGGCGATGAAGCCTAAAGATATTGACAATGTTCTTTTATCCTTAAAAGACTCTCTAAAAGAAAATCATCTTTTACTCTCCGTTTTAGCAGGAATAACTACTTCTTATATGGAAAATATTTTACATGAAGGACAGCAAGTTATTCGAGTGATGCCAAATACATCAAGTGCGATCGGTGAGTCTGCGACCGCTATTTCTAAAGGATCTTCTGTG
The DNA here is from genome assembly GCF_001591625.1 of Metabacillus fastidiosus NBRC 101226. Taxonomy (GTDB): domain Bacteria; phylum Bacillota; class Bacilli; order Bacillales; family Bacillaceae; genus Metabacillus; species Metabacillus fastidiosus. Next base: position 64,937 of record NZ_BCVG01000007.1, on the reverse strand, counting down.
ACAGAAGCTAATATTCAGTTAACGAAACAATTACTTGAAAGTATCGGAAAAGTCTATGAAATTGAAGAAGACAAGATGGATATTTTCACTGGATTAGCAGGAAGCGGACCAGCTTATTTTTATTATTTAATGGAACAGATGGAAAGTGTGGCAGCAGAAGCTGGATTACATGTGGAGACAGCTAGAGAAATGATTGCTCAGACGATTCTTGGGGCTGCTAAAATGGTTCAAATAAGCGGAAAAACACCAGCAGCTTTAAGGGAAAATGTAACATCACCGAACGGGACGACAGCGGCGGGCTTAAAGGCACTTGCTGAATATGGTGGGGGAGAGGCGATTTCACAAGCAGCTAAGCAGGCGGCAAGGCGTTCTAAAGAGATTAGCAGCCAATTTATTGAAAAAGTGAAAGTGACAAATTAAGAGAGAAAAATTGTGCAGGAGTGATAGAATGACCGCCCAAAAGGATAAAAGGATCGTTATTAAGATTGGAAGCAGTTCATTAACGAGCCGACATGGAGAAATTAGCAGAAGAAAGCTTGAAAAATTAGCAGATGAAATTGTTTTACTAAAGGATGAAGGCTTTGAAGTCGTGCTAGTATCATCCGGAGCAGTTGCAGCTGGATACAGAAAGCTCGGCTGTCTTACCCGCCCGGAATCTCTTCCAGAAAAACAAGCGGCAGCGTCAATTGGTCAAGGTCTGCTTATGGAAGCTTATTCTGATTTATTTATTTCTCACGGCTATGTTGCTTCACAGATCCTTATTACGAGAAGTGATTTCTCAGATGAGGCACGTTATAACAATATGCGAAATACGATTAATGTGTTATTAGAAAGAGGAATTATTCCAATCGTTAATGAAAATGATACGGTGACGATTGACCGTTTAAAATTCGGGGATAATGATACACTTTCAGCGAAAGTTGCAGGGCTTGTTGAGGCAGATCAATTAATCATTTTATCTGATATTGATGGTCTTTATGATTCTAACCCGAGGAATAACCCAAATGCAAAGCTACTTGAAAAAGTGTATGATATTACACCTGAAATTGAAGCGGCAGCCGGGGGTGCAGGAAGTGATGTAGGCACTGGTGGAATGAAATCAAAAATAGAAGCTGTAAAAATTGCAATGGCATCAGGTACTTCTACATTTTTAGGAAAAGCAAGCACACCTAATATTATTTATTCTGCTGTCGAGAAAAAAGCAAAAGGAACATATTTCATAGTGGAAGCCGGGGCAAATAATTTGAATCAGAAAAAACAGTGGATTGCTTTTAATTCTGGTCCTAAAGGCGAATTATTCATTCATGAACAAGTAAGAACCGAGATTCATGAGAAAAAACGCAGCGTTTTACTTACAGATATTTTAGACAGCAAAGGTCAATTTGAAAAGGGCTCTGTCATTCGTGTCATTTGTAAGGACGGAGAAAAGGTTGGACTTGGAGTCATTAATTATTCAGCTGAGGAGTTAAAGAAGTTAAGCAGTTTATCGGCAAATGAAGTAAATAAAAAGGAAGTTGTTATTGATATCGAAGATTTAGTTTGTGAAATAGAATTAATGGTTCCAGTCGGAGTTTAAAAGATTACGAGGAGGAATGACATGTCTTTAACAGAGCATAAATCGACGGTTAAAAATCAAGCAATTTTAGCAAAAAAAGCGGCAAAAACAGTTGGCCTTTTATCAACAGAAGAAAAAAATGAAGCATTGCTTCTAATTGCTGATCAATTAGAGGCAGAGTATGAGACAATATTGAGGGAAAATGAACAAGATTTACAAGTTGGCCGTGAAAAAGGCTATGAAGCAGCGTTCATGGACCGACTCGCTTTATCAAAAGAAAGAGTATATGATTTTGCAGAAGGATTAAGGCAAGTAGCAAAGCTTGAAGATCCAATCGGCCATATTCTGTCAAGCTGGACACTTGAAAATGGTCTTGAAGTACAAAAAATAACTGTTCCATTAGGTGTTATTGGAATGATTTATGAAGCACGTCCAAATGTTACTGTCGATGCAACAGGTCTTGCTTTAAAATCAGGCAATGCGATCATTTTAAAAGGCGGATCATCTGCTTTAACATCAAATAAGTCGATTGTGGAAGTTATTCACCATGCATTAAACAAAACGAAAATTCCCGCAAATGCTGTACAATTTATTTCCAGTACAGATAGAGAAGCGACAAAGGAATTATTTACGTTGAAAGATTATATCGATGTTTTAATTCCAAGAGGTGGTGCGTCATTAATTAATGCCGTCGTCAATAATGCAACAGTCCCAGTTTTAGAAACGGGTGTTGGGAATTGCCATCTCTATATTGATGCGAAAGCAGATGTTGAAAAAGCAGTTAACATTCTTGTTAACGCAAAAACTGACCGTCCAGCCGTTTGTAACACAGTCGAAACGGTAATTATTCATGAAGATTGGTTTAGAAAAAATCTTCATATATTAATAAAGTTATTTAATAAATATAGTATTAAAGTGCATGGAGATACTATTGTAGTTTCTTCCATTCCCGAGGCAATAGAGGCTGAAGAAGATGATTGGGCAAATGAATATTTAAGCTTAGAAATAGCAGTGAAAACAGTCTCCTCTGTTGATGAGGCCATTGCTCATATTGAGAAATATGGAACAAAGCATTCAGAAGCGATAGTCACCGAAGATAAGGAAACAGCGCTCAAATTTATGCGCGAGGTTGATGCATCCTCTCTATATCATAATGCATCCACACGATTCACAGATGGAGGAGCTCTCGGTTTTGGTGCTGAAATTGGAATTTCTACACAAAAACTACATGCCCGAGGTCCAATGGGACTGCAAGCTCTCACGACAGTGAAGCATTTAATGAGTGGGAATGGACAAATAAGATAGAAGGGCAGACCAGCGAGTGAGCTGGTCTTTTCTGTTTTTAATTAATTAAAAGTGATATAACAAACAGCGAGGTAAGAAATCTTGCTACAGGTATTCTCCAATCAAATCTTCCATCTAAAGGTAAAAAAATAGCTGTTTATCGTCTTATTTTCAATGGAAATAATTTCACATAATGTGGATAAACTATTGGGTGAAAAGAAGAAGGAGGATCGTTTCATTTGTTTTCATTTCGTGGGGATGCACATAAACTATATAGGCAGCTGAGAAAAGCAAATTATAATTTGGCAGAAAATAAGTATCTAGTTGAGATTGCGGAGATTGAAGCATTTTATTCTGGAATAGAAAGCAGTATATTGCAGAAAATCTATTATCGAATGACTAAAGAGAAAAATGGTTCGGGAATTATTCCTATTCTTATAACATCGGGACCTTGGCTTCTATTATTATTCTCCAATCAAATTCAATCATTTCTTTTTAAAGAAGGAAGTTTTCTCTGGGTATTTTTCGTTGTCATATATATATCTATTTTAACAATTAGTGTTGTGCTTCATTTTCATGAAAAATCATGGGCTGCTGTACATATGGAGATCATTCAGGATATTCTCGAACAAAGAGGAGGAGAGAGTTAGAAAGCACTCTCCTTTTAAACAGTAATATTAAGCATAAGACAAAAATACATAGCAATAATAAAAGAAAAGCCGAATAGAAGCGCGAGCCAGGCAGATGCCTTTCTTATAAAGCTTCCTATAATTAATAATAAGAATAACAAGGCCAGCACTCCAAAAATAACACCTTGTAAGCTTAGATCAATCTGAACAGTGAATGGGGGATTAACTGTTTGACTGATTAAACTTTCAAACCATGCTGATGCACCATTTTGTAATACAGTTGCATTGACGAGATGAGGCGGAGCAAGAGTGCCCATCACACCAGTGAAAAAGAATACTAATAATAAAATAATTGTTTCTGCCTGCAGCCAGCTGATTGGATTTTTAATTGTTTTTCTTGCTAAAATTCCATTTATAAAGGCGAAAAAAATGACAGGAATGATACTTAAATGTTTTAGCAGAATCATTTGTCCATATGGAAGAGCCCATGAATTTGTATAATCTGTCGGCTTAATGACTAATCCCATTAACAGAAATCCAGTTAAGAAAGTAATAATAATGGAAATAACTGCGAATGGTGTGAACCATTGTAGAAATGGCTTGAAATTTATTTCCCCTCTTGAATTCCAAGCAATATGCAGTAAAATTCCAACCCAGCTCGTTATAAATAAAAAATGAACAGAATGGGAGAAAAGTCCAAGCAGTGGTGATAAGGAAGCACCATGGCTTGCATATCCAATTGCTATAATCATTAACAATAGGAAAAAAGCTTTTAAGTATTTGGAGCCTTCTATATAAATTGTCATCCATAAAAAAACAGCAATAAAGCTTCCGAAAAGCCAAGCATTCCCAGTTTCAAATTGTGTGATCGTCGTTACAAGCGAGATAAAAAAATCATCATATCTAGAAAAGAATAAGATAACATGCAAGACAGGGAAAAAAGTGAAAATAATAATTCCTAAAATAGCGAGCAGGAGCTGGTATTTCGGAATGATTATTTTGGGCTTCTTATGTTCTGGGATAAATTCTAAGATAATATGACCAACTAAAAATGAAAATAGTACATATGTAAAAAACTCACTAATTGGAATAATTTGATTCATTGGTTACCCTCTTTTTCGACCAAGAATAATAAAGCCAAATAAAATAATAGCAATGAGAATAGTGATAACAACAGTGATAACTATGTTTGTTGAATCGTTAGCAATATTTTCAGGAGTTACATTTTCGTTTACTACTACTGTATTTGTTTCCTCTTTTTTTTCCTTTTCTTCTTTCTCTTTCTCAACAGTGAATGGAATTTCACCAGTAAGCGGGTGTCCATCCTGTGCGATAATATTCCAGCTTATTCTGTATGAACCGTTTTCCAGCGGTTTTTCTAATTGACCAATTAATTTATTATCTTCTACAGTTACTCGCTTAAAAGGTATCTCGTTATTTTTACTCAGAAGTTCAATTGTGCTTATTTTTTCAATTTCTTCTGTGAAATTAACAGTTACCTCAAGTAAATTATTTCTTATTACTTCTCCTTCCGCTGGTGTAGAATGGGAAACTGTCGTATGTGCGGAAACGATTGTGGGAAATGACAATAGAATTAATAAAATAATAAAAATCTTTTTACTCAATTTTTCACCTCCTAATTTCTCTATCATAACAATATTTCAATGATAATTTTCTATATTTATTTAACAAATTTTTAAACAATTGTCATATGTTTTCACTGGGATTAGGTCATTCGCCCTAACAAATAGGGCAGTTGTTACATATTGTAGTAGTACAACGAAGGAGAGATATTGAGGTAACTGCACAGTTTTAGGATTTGTGTTAATAATTGTGTTATTTATTTTGCTTATTATAGGAACTGCTTTCGTTGGTTACTAACAAATAGGAGGGATTTATTAATGGGCTTTGGATATGGTGGATATGGTGGCTACGGCGGCTACGGTTGTGGTGGATATGGATATGGCGGCGGTTGTTATGGAGCAGGAAGAGGATTTGCATTAATAGTTGTTTTATTTATTCTATTAATTATCGTTGGGGCAGCTTGGTTATAATTTGATAATCTATTATAGAAAAAGATAGGGCTATTCATAAGGTACCGGCTCTTAAAATATATAGTGTTTTGATGAAATAAAATGCTATATACTTTGGATAGAGGGAGCTGGTATCTGAGAAAGCCCTATTTTCTTGAAAAGGTGGTTGATTTATGTCTTTTTTTAATAAAGTAATCGCAAGTATTGGAATTGGAACAGCAAAGGTTGATACAAAGATAAGCAGCAGCAGAGTGATACAAGGCGGAGATATTCAAGGGATTATTCAAATAAGTGGTGGTCAGACGGATCAAGAAATTGAGGGGATTAAACTACATTTAATGACCAGATACGTGTATGATGAAACAGATCATCCAATTAATTGCATTATTTATACATATAAAGTGGACGAGCAGTTTATTATTGAAAAAGAAGAAGTAAAAGAGCTTCCTTTTTCATTTCAAATTCCTTTCCATACACCGATGACAATAAAAGATCCGGATACATTAAAAAATATCCCTAGAGTTTGGATTGATACAGATTTAGATATTCGGTATGCTCTTCATTCGAGAGATTACGATCCGATCTCAATTGATCCATCAGCTGTATATGAAACGATTATTGAACTAATCGAAGGAATAGGTTTTAAAAGAAGAAACATGAAAAATATTAGTGCACCGAATCATTTTAAAACAGATCATCCTTATGTTCAGAGATTTAAATTCTTCCCTTCTTGTGAGAAATATTCAGGAAGTCTTAATAATTTAGATGTATATATGTTGCAAGAGAAGGCAGAGACAGTTGTTTATTTTGAAGCGGAGAAAAAGGCGAAGGGAGTTATTGATTCTATAAAAGAAGAACTGGATGTAGAAGAACATCATGAGAAGATAACATTATTAAATGATGATGTTATAAAAAATAGAGATGTAATAAGTGAGCAGTTTGCACACATAATAAGCCGTTTAGTATAAGGCTGCTGATTGTTCGATTAACTGTTAAATTGTAAACGTTATCTGTATAATAGTAGATGAAAAATAATAGAAAGCGGCTAATACAGATCAATGGAGGGAAAGTTGTTGGACGTAGTAAGGATTATTTCCACAGTTATTTATATACTTATTGTCCTATTTATTTTGAGACAAATACTACCTGTTAAAGGTTTAAAAAATTTAAGCAGTGATGATTTGAAACAAAGAATAAAGGAAAATAAAAATCTTGTACTAATTGATGTTCGCAGACCAGCCGAATATCGTCAAGGGCATATTCCAAATGCAGTAAACTTCCCTTTATCACAGTTAAGAAGGCATGTGAAGGAAATTCCACGTGATAAAGAAATTTTAATTTATTGCCGCAATGGGATGCGGAGCCGCCATGCGGGCCGTATTTTAAAAGGAAAGGGATTTTCTAATATTGCACAGCTGCGAGGCGGGATCGTCTGGTGGGAAGGTAAAATGGAGAAAATATCATAAATGAGAGAGCTGCTTAAAGCAGCTCCTTTATTTATTTTCTCTAATGAAAAAGAAAACACTAATAACACTGACAATAAAGCCAAAAATGGTAACGTATGTTCCAACTGACGTACTAGCCCATTGGGTTAGAAACATTCCTGCTACTAATAATGCTACTCCAATAATTAAAGCAATTTTGCTTTTTTCCATGTTGTTATCCCCCATCTCCCAATTTCCTATAAATACTTTATATCATGTTTAAATTTTGAATAGAAGGGTTTAGCTGTTTTAAAAAAGGAAATAGTATTAAATAGTCCAAAAAATAGAAGAAAAGTGGATTTTGGTCATAGGAAACAGTGTTTGAATGTCTTTATTTTTATAGGTTCATTAAAAAACGTTGCTATAGACCCACACGATTCTACATTGTTAAAATATTGTTAAAGTAGGAAGTGGAGGAAGAAAGATGGAGGAAAAATATAAAGATTTAAAATTGGGGGAAAGAGGAGCCATTATCAGTATTGCTGCATATCTTTGTTTGGCAGCTCTTAAATTGATTATCGGTTTTCTATTTCATTCAGAGGCGCTGCGTGCCGATGGTTTAAATAATACGACAGATATTTTTGCATCTATAGCTGTATTAATTGGACTTAGAATTTCTCAAAGACCACCTGATCATAATCATCGTTACGGACATTGGAAGTCAGAGAATATTGCTTCTATGGTTGCTTCCTTTATTATGATGGTTGTCGGTCTTCAAGTTCTATATCAAGCTGCAATTTCAATCTTTACTCCATCGTTAGAAGCACCGGATTTAATTGCTGCATGGACAGCCGCATTTGGCGCAGTTGTCATGTACTTTGTGTATCTTTACAATCGAAAGTTAGCAAAAAAAATTAATAGTCAATCTGTTATGGCAGCAGCAAAAGATAATCTTTCCGACGCATGGGTCAGTATAGGAACAATTATTGGAATTGTCGGTGCTCAGTTTCATCTACCGTGGCTTGATCCGCTTGCTGCATTTGTTGTCGGTATTATTATTTGTAAAACAGCATGGGGTATTTTTTCCGAAACATCTCATCATTTAACGGACGGATTTGATGAAGAGAAGCTGGAATTGTATAGAGGAACAATAGAGGAAGTATATGGTGTAAAAGGTATTAAAGATATTAAGGCAAGAAACTATGGGAATAATACAGTTGTTGATATTATTATTCTCGTCAATTCGAAGTTAGGTATCCAAGAAGCTCATGAGATTTCTTGTGATGTAGAAAAGGCATTAAGAAAAACCCATGATGTATATGATGTTCATGTTCATGTGGAACCACATTAAAAGGTGTACATTCAAATGTTGAGTGTACATCTTTTTTTATTTTTCTTAAGGAAAAGTTAAGGAGGGAATTCATAATGAGCTTATTCAAAGAAAACAAGGAGGAGGAGAATGAAACAAAGCTTAATTAAGGTATTACTTATTATAAATTTAGTTATTGGTATATGTACGGCGGCAGGAGTTGGCTACTTGGCTTATAAGCAAAATGCATGCCCTGGTTTCTCTGAAATGGGACCGGGAGGCAATGGACAGATGATACGAGCCGATGGACAAATTCAGCAAAATCAAACTCAGTGATAGAAAGGGAGAATGGAAATTGAAAAAGTGGATTATTGTTTCGATAATTGTTGTTGTAATAGGAGGAGCAACTGAGGTCTGCCTCTCTTACACGTAAATGTACGACAAACTAAAAAGGATAGAGAAAGCTTATGAAAAAGCTGCTTTCTCTATCCTTTCCTTATTTTATTTACCCTATATAAGCGATAATTCCCTCTTCATCATCGAGAACTAATTCAATCCGTGCAGAAAACGGATCGATGTTCATTTCTGCATCGAGGAAAAAGCGAATTGCTTCTATTATATTTGCAGTAATAAGCACTTGTTTTCGGTCGTTCACATATGATTCAGCTGAGAAGCCATAGTCATCATCATACATTAATTCAATTTCAACTTCCTGCGGAGTTATTTGTCTTTTAAATGCAGTATGCAGACAAAGAGCATTAATAATGTCCTGTTCCGAAAGAGTTATTTTTTCCATGTATTATAATCCTCGTCTTTTCGTTTCCGCTTTAACATTGTGAATACTTTTCTAATGATAACGATTAGGAAAATGATCGCTGCTATATTAACAAGTAAGCCGAGAATAGAACCGAGCATACCCATTCCGCTTAATAAACCGCCGAATAATAATCCTGCAAGACCCCCAAGCATTAAGCCTTTCATAAGTCCGCCTTTATTTGTTTGTTTCGTCGTATTTTTATTAAGCGAGTTTGTTTCCTGTTTCTTTTGCTGATCTTTTTTTAACTGAGGGGAGTTCGTATTATTATTTGATTTAAACGATCTTTTCCCTGATTTATACCCTTTCGCACTAACTTCAATCGGGTCTTGTTTGAAAACGAAATCGCCGACTGGTGTAAAGGCCAATGATAGTACAATTGCTGCACCGATTAATTTTTTAAACATTTGAAAACCCTCCTAGATATCTTTCTAATATTTATTATATAGTTAATACGTTCTAGATAAAAGAAAGTTTCATTTTTTATTTCCACTATTTTAATGGAAGAGTTATGAATTATTCATAATTTAACTCTCAAAGCCTGTTAAATATGGGATAAAATAAAAAAAGGTAAAAGTTGTGGAATTATGTCGAAAATATGTTAATATATTTTATAAATAGTTCTTTTGGATTATTAAAGATAATTTGGAAAAAAAGCTATTTTTATTATAAATAGCTAGTGGAGAAGACATATTTTAAGGATGGACAATAATGTGACAGATGATCTAACTAAAATAGTTGATGGAATGTTATATAATTCGTACATATTCTCTGAAGAAAGTATAAAAAATTTTAAAAATATAATGTATGAGAAAAAAGTAAAAAGAAGCTGTTTTATTTTCGAAGAAGGAGATAAAGCTGATAAGCTTTATTTTTTATACGAAGGGAAAGTAAATATTTCAAAGGTAATGACTGACGGGAAAATTATTTCATTTTTTCAGTTTAATAGATTTGATCTATTTGGTGAATATGGATATATAGAAGGAAAAAAAAACAGTTTTAGTGCAAAGGCATTGACAGACTGCAGAGTAGGGGTTATTTTTCAAAGAGATTTAGATATACTTCTTTGGCAAGATCGAAAGATTTCTTTTGAATTTATGAAGTGGTTAGCATATATGCGCCAGCTTACCGAAACCAAACTTCGCGATTTATTGTTTTTTGGGAAAAGCGGAGCACTTGCATCAACACTTATACGAATAGCAAATATGTATGGAAGAAAAGATGAAGAAGCCATTTATATTACAAAAAAATTCACAAATGGGGAAATTGCTGATCTCATCGGGGCAACGAGGGAAACTGTTAATCGAATGCTTAATCAATTAAAGAGGGAGTCCGTTATAAGAGATGAAAAGGGCTTTCTCATTATTTTAAATATAGATAAGTTAAGGAATTTGTGTCATTGCGAAGGCTGTCCAAATCATGTTTGCCGTCTATAGTAGCAGGACAGCATTTTTAAACGGTCGATAAGTTTATATTGAATTTGCATCTGAAAATAAATAAAGCGCTTTCGTTAGAGCTTCTAAATTATTGGAAAGATGAATCGACGATGCCTCATTCCAATGTAAGGAGTGGGGTTTTATATATTTTCCCGTTAACTATGACTTGGATGATAAATAAAAAAGAAATGTATACAGACTGATGCTCTTTATGAAGAGTGAGGGGAGTTCGATAAAATGAAAGATTTAGTGGAAGAAATAAAAAAGCTCGGTGGAAATATGGAAGAAACAATCGATTTTGTTTATTGGAAAGATGGAGATGGAAATTGGATAGAGGTGAATGAGTCAACAGAAAAAATATTTGAGTTAAATGGTGTTAATTATGATGGGAAGACGGCAAGTGATATTGCGCACTATGTACCAAATTTTAAAGAGTTTTTCGATACTTGCTCAATAACAGATGAACAAACTTGGAAAAATGAAAAAGTAACAAGGTTTGAGGAACACTTTACTGAGCAAAATGGTAATAAAAGAATTTTTGCTGTAACAAAAGTGCCCTTCTATAATCAGGATGGAAGTCGAAAAGCATTATTAATTATAGGAAAAGATATTACAAAAGTAACACAAAATGAAGCAATACTAGAAAAGACAATTAAAGAATTAGCAGATTTCAAATTTGCGTTAGACCAATCTTCCATCGTTGCGATTACTAATAATAAAGGTAAAATTACGAATGTTAATGATAAATTTTGCGAGATTTCTAAATATAGTAAGGAAGAGCTAATTGGAGAGGATCATCGGATTTTAAATTCTGGGCACCACCCGAAATCTTTCTTCAAAAATATGTGGAAAACGATTGGAAGCGGAAAAGTCTGGATCGGAGAAATAAAAAATAGAGCAAAGGATGGCTCTTTTTATTGGGTGAAAACAACAATTATTCCATTTGTTAACTCGAATAATATTCCTTATCAATATATTGCTATTAGACAAGATATTACAGAACAAAAAGAAATAGCAGAACAAATCTTATATAATGCTTATCATGATAATTTAACGGGACTTAGAAATCGTCATGGGTTTAGAGAAGATATAAGCGACTGGATTGAGGAAAATAGAGAAACGGGGAAAATGGCTGTCTTTTTCCTTGACTTAAATCGTTTTAAATATATAAATGATACACTTGGCCATAATGTTGGTGATCAAATTCTTAAAGCTGTATCAAACAGATTATACAATCACCTCAATGAGAAAGCAGATTTATACCGTTTTGGGGGAGACGAGTTTATTATCGTCGTTAAAAATCATTCTGTAGAAGAAGTAGAACAATTTGCAAAAGATATTATGAGTTTATTTTTAGATCCATTTTATATTGGGAAAGAAAGACATTATCTTACTTCCAGTTTTGGAGTCAGTTTATTCCCAAGGGACGGCCAAGACTTTGACACACTTATTAAAAAGGCAGATACAGCAATGTATTTGGCGAAAGAAAAAGGACATAATGCTGTTCAGTTTTATACAGTTGAAATGTCAGAAAATATGAAGAAGACGATGAAGCTGGAGAAAGCATTAAGACAGGCGATTGATCAGGAGCAATTTATTCTTTATTATCAGCCGCAGATAGATGTAAAAACACAGAAAATGATCGGAGTGGAAGCGTTAATCCGCTGGGAGCATCCGACCCTTGGAATGGTCCCGCCTAATGAATTTATTCCTTTAGCTGAAGAAACAGGCTTGATCACTCCTATTACAGAGTGGGTTTTAAGAACCGCCTGTAGACAAAGCTGTAAGTGGCAGGAAGAGGGAATTAAACCGCTTAGGATGGGAGTTAATATTTCTCCATACTTGTTTAAAGCGAATTTAGTTAATATGGTGAAACAAATTCTCGATGATACAGGACTGGACCCATCTTATTTAGAATTAGAAATAACAGAAAGCATTATGCAGGCAGCTGAAATAACGACTCCAATATTAAATCAGTTAAAGTCGCTTGGGGTAAGGCTTTCTATTGATGATTTTGGTACGGGATACTCATCGCTGGCATTTTTAAGATATTTCCCAATCGAAAGCTTGAAAATTGATCGTTCCTTTATTGATGAAATCGAGAAAGACAATGGAGTTATTGTAAAAACAATTATTGATATGGCAACCCATTTAAACTTAAATGTTGTGGCAGAAGGAATTGAGACGAAGGAGCAATTAGATTTCCTTTCTGAACTTGATTGTGATGAGGGCCAAGGATATTTATTCAGCCGTCCTTTACCAATTTCCCAAATGGATGAGTTATTGCATAAGATGAATTAATTTTTTAAGACTGGATAACTATTATCCAGTCTTTCTTCATATGCTAACGCAGCAGAAATTCTTTATTTAACTTCATTATGTTTTTATCCTAACAGCCGTTATAATAGGAAGTATCACTTTTCATATTTTATATTTATAGAAAAAGGTATAGGCAGTATAGCGAAAAAACAGAGGTGTCAAAATTGTACTCAGCTTTTGAAAAATTATCGGAAGAGAAAAGATTGTTAATTATTAATGTTTGTGTACAGGAGTTTGCACAAAATGGATATGAAAAAACATCGACAGATATAATTACAACGAAGGCAGGGATTTCAAAAGGGATCTTATTTCATTACTTTAAGAATAAAAAGAATCTCTATCTTTATATAGTTGATTATGTCGTAAAATTCTTAACAGAAAAAACATTACAGACAGTAAAGGAAGTGAAATCAACAGACTTTTTTGATCGGATAAAGGAACTTGTATTATTAAAACATCATGTAACATTTGAATATTTCCTGGAAAGTCAGCTGCTTATGAATGTTTACTCTAATCCGCCCATTGCCGTAAAAGCGGAGGTGGAACAATTATTTGCTAAGCATATAGAGAAATATGGCGGAGCCGAGATAAATGAATTATATAAGACAAGGCTATTAAATGAGGAAAGCTTAAGAGATGGAATTACAGTTGAAAAGATAACAAATATGACGTTATTAATTTTGGAGCAGTTAGTAAATAAATATATTAATCTTTATAAGCTTGGTCAATTTGATTTTCTGAAAAACCCAGAACCGCTTATTAAAGAGCTCGATGATTATATTGATATCATTAAAAATGGTGTATATAAATAAGGATTTTAATAATTAATATTTAATTAATTTTAGCTCATTTGACTGTTGGAAAATGGATTCTCTTTAAGAGCGAATGAATTATCCGATTTTTAAATTGTATATTATATTTTTTAGAAAATGACAGGGAATTATGAGGAATGACATAGGCAATTATGCACAGGTAATTAATTAAATGGAAAATTAACCTAAAAGTACCTTGTATTAATATACATATATGGTAATATTGCAACTATATTTCTAGTTAGAATTAGAAGAACGGAGGTTTAGCATGAGAACTGTAAAGCAAGTACTTTTTATTGCTTTAATTGTTTTATTATCGGCTATATTATTCGCTTGTGGCTCGAATGAAACTGGAAATGATCAAAAGCCTGGAAATGAAAATAAAAACAAATTAAAAGCTGATGAAAAGGCAGAAGACGAGGAGGAAAAGCTCCCGTTTGCATCAACAGCTGAAGAAATTTTGAAAGAAAAACCAGGACAATATTCAGGAAATAAATATAATAAAGCAATCATTCATCGGACACTAGACGAGGAAAATTTTCTAGAGAAAGACAGCTTTGAAATTTATAATACTCTTTTAACATATATTCGTGAAGGAGAAAATTATAAACAGCATTACGATTTTTTTGAAGAGTTTAATCCGTCCATTGAAACACCGGTATCAGAAATGCCTGGCGGAATGAAACTTGAAGAAAATGGTGAGGTTGGGCTAAACACGAATATTGCTATATTGCTTGATGCAAGCGGCAGTATGGCACAGAAAATCGGCGGGAAAACAAAGATGGAGCTTGCAAAAGAAGCAATCAATGAGTTTGTTGCGACGATGCCGGAAGAAGCAAATGTCATGCTGCGTGTATATGGTCATAAAGGAAGCAATGATGATGGGGATAAAGAGCTGTCATGCGGGGCGACGGAAGTTATGTATGATCTGAAGCCTTATAATGAAACAGAGTTTAGATCCTCTTTAGAAAGCTTTGAGCCTAAAGGATGGACACCGATTGCAAAGGCGATTCAGGAAACGAAAACCGATTTTGAAAAGGGAAATGAAGGAAGCAATATTATTTATGTTGTAAGCGATGGAATTGAAACATGTGATGGAGATCCTGTTCAGGCAGCAAAGGAACTCCATGATTCAAATATAAAAGCAGTCATTAATATTATCGGATTTGATGTTGACAGCGATGGACAGAAGCAATTGTTTGATGTTGCTGAGGCTGGTGGCGGACAATATAAAACAGTTAGCAATGCTGCAGATTTTAAAAAGCTTTGGGAAAGTGAAAGACGCCGTTTGTTTAATGAATGGTGGAATTGGAGCAACTCTAACTGGAGTAAAGTATGGAATGAACAAACAAAGAAATCAAACGAAATTTATAAGGAAAAATCAAAGTTTAACAGCTTAATCTATGATGAAAAATCTCGATTAAATGAGGCAGCATACTATTTACAGCAAAAAGAGCAAATGAGCTATGAGACAAGACAAGAAGTCGATAGTTTAATTAAGCAGCGTTATGACATTTTAGATACATATTTATCAGATAAATCTGATGAATTAAGGAAGACACTTGAAGAGGAAAGTGCAGAATTAAAAGAGGCTATTAAAACAAAAGGCGAGGAAATGAAAAAGAAGTATGGAGATTGATGAAAAAGAGGATGTCTAAAAGGCGACCCCTTCCAGACATCCTCCTGAAAGGCCCCTTTAGGAGAATCCAGTAAAATTAAGGATTTTGTGAAGGGGCCTTTCAGCTTTTCAAACTTATTAGGGACTTATCGGACAGCTCCTTTTAGTAACGCCATTTTCTTATAATTGTACCGAATAAAATTAAAAGCAGTCCAGCCGTTATATATAAGCCAAAAGGAGATGCTGTATCGGGGAGTCGATTATTTTGTTTATTCGTCAGCCCACGTGTAAAATCATCAGCATTTGCAACATTTTGACCAAGTTCCATTAGGAAATCAGAGTTCAGCATATTTTCAGATAAGAGTACATCTAATAAAAATTTCCCTTCTGTACTATATAACTGAATTAATAGGTCATTTCCGTAAGGTTCCTTCATATTGAGTAATTCGCTGAATGAGATAGCTGTTTGTTTCCCATTTTTATCGACTAAGAAAAACTTTGTTTCCAAATGGAAAGCTTTCATCGTATCCTGTAAAATAGAAACTAATTCATCCTGTTGTGCCTGTGTTAATTCTGTTATATCTTCTATATTTAAAAAGGAGTCTAATCTTGAGGTAATTGCCTCCATCTCTCGTTCAAGGGTTGCTTCATCAAGTGCCGTAAAGTGGTTTACTAACCTTTCAATTTCCTCTTCAGTAAGACCAATCATAGAAAGAAATTCATTATATTCTTCCATATTTTCATCATAGTTTAAATAAAAATCCATCGTTTCTTCCACTTCTTCGATGAAAAAATAATTTTCAAGAGAATCATCAAATTCTGAGAATAAATCGTTAACATCTTGTCGGCTCATTTGATAATCAGAAAATAAAGCATTGAGCCCGCTTTCTGTAATTGGGGTACCTAATTCATTTTTAAGATCATCAATTGTTGCATAATCCTCTAAACTTACTTCATAAAAATCAAGATATCTTTGCAGGTCATTATTCGTCCAGCCAATCTCTTGTAATAATTTATTTACTTCAACTGATGAGGGGGCAGCAGAAACTTCGTACTGAAATAAAATGAGTAATAGTAATATAGAACAAATTAATTTCTTCATTTACAACACTCCCAAATAATTCTTATAAAGTTATTATTTGTTGATAAATTTAATTTATACTTGGGAGTTTAATTACAAGAAGGAGGCTGCCATAGTGGACAGCCTCTTCCTTATTATTTATAAATCTCAGAACCTGTACTTACAAATTCCTCTGATTTTTCTTTCATACCTTCTAAAATAACATCTTGCTCTGATGTTCCTTTTTGTCTAGCGATCTCACGAATATCATGAGAAATTCTCATAGAACAGAATTTAGGACCACACATAGAACAGAAGTGAGCAGTTTTTGCTCCTTCAGCAGGTAACGTTTCATCATGATATTCTCTTGCTCTTTCAGGATCAAGAGATAAGTTGAATTGGTCTTCCCAGCGGAATTCGAAACGAGCTTTTGATAATGCATCGTCACGAATTTGTGCCCCAGGATGTCCTTTTGCAAGGTCTGCAGCGTGTGCTGCAATTTTATATGCGATAACCCCTTCACGAACATCGTCTTTATTTGGAAGTCCTAAATGCTCTTTCGGTGTAACGTAACAAAGCATTGCTGTACCGAACCAGCCGATCATTGCTGCACCGATTGCCGATGTAATATGGTCATAACCGGGTGCGATATCTGTCGTTAAGGGTCCAAGCGTATAGAATGGTGCGTCGTGACAGATTTCTCTTTCTTTATCAACGTTTTCCTTAATTAAGTGCATTGGAACGTGACCAGGTCCTTCGATCATTACTTGAACATCATATTCCCAAGCAATCTTCGTTAATTCACCTAATGTTTCAAGCTCAGCGAATTGTGCTTCATCGTTCGCATCAGCGATTGATCCAGGACGAAGACCGTCACCAAGTGAAATAGAAATATCATATTTATTTAAAATTTCACAGATTTCTCTGAAATGTGTATAAAGGAAGTTCTCTTCATGATGAGCAAGACACCATTGAGCTAAAATTGATCCACCGCGAGAAACGATACCAGTAGTACGTTGAATTGTTAAATGGATATAGCGTAATAGAACACCGGCATGAATGGTGAAGTAATCAACACCTTGTTCAGCTTGCTCAATTAATGTATCACGGTATACTTCCCAAGTTAAGTCTTCTGCAATACCGTTTACTTTTTCTAATGCTTGATAAATTGGAACAGTTCCAACTGGTACTGGTGAGTTACGGATGATCCACTCACGAGTTGTATGTATGTCTTTACCTGTTGATAAATCCATTATGTTATCTGCGCCCCAGCGTGTTGCCCATGTCATTTTTTCTACTTCTTCTTCAATAGAAGATGTTACTGCTGAGTTTCCGATGTTTGCATTTACTTTCACAAGGAAGTTACGGCCGATAATCATTGGCTCACTTTCAGGGTGATTAATATTTGCAGGAATAATAGCACGGCCGCTGGCAATTTCTGAACGGACAAATTCTGCGTCTAAGTTTTCACGAATTGCGATAAATTCCATCTCAGGAGTAATGATGCCTTTTCGAGCATAGTGAAGCTGTGTTACAATTTTTCCTTCTTTTGCACGAAGAGGGCGAATATGATCTGTGTTAAAAACTTCAAGTTTTTTACGTTTTTCTTCTGAACGATAGCCATCGTCCTCCGGTTTAATAGTACGGCCTACGTACTCTTCCACATCATTTCTTTCTTTGATCCAATTTTCTCTTACTCTAGGTAGCCCTTTGCGAATATCCACTTGGTGGTTCGGGTCCGTATATGGACCACTTGTATCATACACACCAACTGGTGCATTATATTCATCACCAGATTCACGCTTTGTTTCGCTAAGAGTAATTTCTCTTACAGGTACTTTAATATCTTCTCGTGAACCTTGAATATAAGTTTTTGAGCTTCCTGTGAATTGTTTTTTGAAATCGATTTGCATTTTGTAAAGTCCTCCTATTAATCGTTATTTTGATCAAATAGAGAACCAGCAGCGGGTAAAATAAAAAACGGGTTCTGTATATATACAGAACCCGATTGAATGTAAGAACAGAAAAGCTAATAGCAAAAAAAAGCTTTACGTCTGTTGCTACTTCCCTACGCTGGTATCATCCAGATCAGGTTCAAAGGGTCTAGAAACTTAAAACAGTTCCATTCTCAGTCCAAATTATTGGACCCCCCTAGTAGAAATTGAGATATTTAGTTTACGAGTCTTAATATAGCATATAAAGATATAAATGGAAGTTTATTTCGTTGAAAAACTATAAAATGATTCAAAAGTCCTATTTATTTTCTCTTTTCTAGTTTCTTTCTAACACAATATAGCCATTTACACCTGTTGATTGTTCAAATTGTATTTTGAAGCCGTTATTTAATAGACATTTTAATACTGGTTTAAGTTTTGCCCCATTAAAAATTTGATGAGTGCAAGGTCTCACCTCACCGATAATAGTGAATTTAAAAATTCTTTTCGGTGAGTTAGGTTGCAAAGGATTTTTTTTCCAATAAAGGAAGATAACATCGGATTGTCTAGGGATTGTTACCATAGAATTCATCACCTCCAATCTATAAAGATCTTTTATATTTTATGTAGTGGCAGTTAAAATGTTTGGTCTAATGCTAGTAAATATAAAAATAAATAGATTTTCACTATTTGTTCATAAATTTTTAATAATTCGGTTAGCAAATCTTTACATTCTGTTAATTTTCTACTTACAATTTTAGGGTAGATTATAGAGAGTAAATATTATTAATGGAGATGATGCATCTTGAGCAGCATGATAAAAATTGCTCTTGAAGAGCAAAGAAAATATTACTCTCAAAAACTATTGGCAATTGGGGTATACAATTTAGAAATAATGGAACAAATGACTCTCTCAGAACTGAAAAATGAGTACAAATATTTCTACCATAACGTCCCAGAAATAAAGAGACAGAAAAAAATGGGTGATTTCAGCATTTAATCTATTTACTCACTGATGATCCACTTTCTGAAGCAGAAAATCCCCTAAAAAAGTATCCACTTTAGCTATCAGATAGAATTAATATTATCTATCTGATTATACCTTTAAAGAAAAAAACAATTTTAGAGACATTTGATGAAAATCCTTCTAATTTTAGTAGAATAATAGTAAAATTAAAAATATAAGGGACATAAGGATTATTATTATAGTGGTAAAGGGCGAGAAGAATGAGGTCATATACAGAGGAAGAATTACAGAATGCATTAAATTTGTTCAAAACTTTTGCAAGGGCTTTCAAAAGCATATCTGAACACTCTATTCGGGATAGCAAGGAGCATGGATTTAATCCAACAGAGTTTGCTGTACTAGAACTTTTATTTACAAAAGGCCCGCAAAAGCTTCAGCAAATTGGTTCGAGACTTTTACTCGTAAGTGGGAATGTAACATATGTTATTGATAAATTAGAGAAAAATGAATTTATTTATCGGGAGCAGGATCCGAAAGATAAGCGGTCAGTTTATGCAAAATTAACGGAGAAAGGCCAGCAATATTTGAGCGAAATTTATCCAATTCATGCAGTTCGAATCGCTAGGGCTTTCTCAGGATTAACAGCTGAAGAACAAGAAGAATTAATGAAGTTATTGAAAAAAGCAGGTGTTCATAGCCAGCATTTACTTTTTCGCTAATTAGTCTGATCATTATGATTAGGCTTTTTTATTTTTTAATCCTATCCGGTATAAAATTTTTTGAATAGTACATAGTAAGTGAAATACATACCATTTTCGGCTGTAAAAGGAGAGATATATGGAAAAGGCAATATTTTTAGATCGTGATGGGGTTATTAATGAAGTATTAACGAAGCGAGTTAAATTTGTAAACAATCCAAAGCAGTTTTATCTGCTTGATGGTGTCGGAGAAGCGATTAATTTAATGAAAAATATGGGATATAAAATATTCGTTGTTACAAATCAAGGTGGTGTTGGGCTTGGGTTTATGAAAGAGGAAATGTTAAAACTTGTTCATGAGAAAATGAAAAAGGAGATAGCTAAATTTGGCGGGGAAATTGATGATGTTATTTATTGTGCACATAAACCGGAATCAGGCTGTTCATGCCGTAAGCCGGAACCGGGAATGATCATGTCATTAGCAGAAAAACATCATATTTCTCTCAGTGAAAGTTATATGATTGGTGACCGCGATGTAGATATTATTGCAGGAAGGAAAGCAGGGACGAAAACGATCTTAATAGGAAATGAAGAAGGAGTAGCAGATTATGAATTCAAGACATTGTTTGAGGCTGCAAAATGGCTGGGGACAGTCCAATGAATTAGATAATGAAGGACTATCCCCGTTCATTAGATGAAAAGCACAACTAGACCAAGTGCGAAAACATAGACGGCAAATATTTTTAATGAGCGCTTTTTAACAAACGAGATCATAAATTTTACGGCTATATATCCGAAAATAGCGGAGGCGATAGTAGCACATAACATTGATAAAAAAGAGATTTGCGGTATATTTCCTGTATAAATATCCTTCATTTGAAAAACAACACCACCAAAAATAGCAGGGATTGATAAGAGAAATGAGAAATATGCTGCTGCTTCTTTGTCCATCTTTCGGATAATTGCTCCGACAATTGTCATTGCTGACCGCGATATGGCCGGGAAAATGGCGAATGCCTGAAAACTGCCGATGAATAATGAATCAAAAAGGGTCAGGTCCTCTACTTTTTTCTCACCCTTTTTGATGGAATCAGCGAACCAGAGAACCAGTCCGGTAATGAGAAATTCCCAACCGATTGTTACACCAGTTTTTGAAATTTCATCAAAAAAATCACTGAATAGAACCCCTGCAATGACAGCTGGAATGGTACCGACAATTAATAATAATGTGAGCCTGCTAAAAGGGTTTTTAATTAATTTTAGTAAAATATCTTTGTAAAAAACAATTAGTGCAATAAAGGTACCTATATGCAGCATCGTATCTAAGAAAAGACCAGCTTCTTCAAGTCCGAAAAGCTTTCGTCCTAAAAAAAGATGCCCTGTACTGCTAATTGGCAAAAATTCGGTCAACCCTTGAATAATACCTAAAATGATCGCTTGAAGCCAATCCATGACGTAAAATCCCCCATTCGTAGTAAGGTTGTCTCTCTTATGAATATGTATAAGCTTTCGCATTGTAGAACTGTTATAAGTGTCTTAATCCATTTTAAATAATGATTATGGAGATTTAATGCCTAGTTTTACAGGAAAGTTAAACCGTATTTATAGATAAATCCAAGGTATGCTTCTAACAAAATTTGTCTATATATATTTATCTAAAAAATATAAAAAATGGATTGACAAATTAAAAGAATAAAAGTTAAAATGATATTAACTTAATAATCTTCTTTTCAAAGGGGAGTAGCGTTCAGGTTTATACCTGAAAACAAAGTCGTCATTTCATGGATACTCGTCCATCGGCTTTGTTGGCATGAACGGTGATTTTTAACATGTCTAGCAAGACCTTTGCCTAAATAATCGGCAAAGGTCTTTTTTGTGTCTTGCAAAAATGCCCAGCCAGTAAAAGGTAGAAACGCTGATTATTTATGGATTGAAGAAGGTTTATCAAAGTAAATCTGAAGTATGAAGAACCCTATATTCTTCATACAATCTACATTAGGGGGAAGAAAATGGAACTATCATTATTACTCGAATATGGATGGGTTTTACTCGTCCTAATCGCACTTGAAGGGATCTTATCAGCTGATAATGCACTAGTTATGGCAATTATGGTAAAGCATCTTCCTGAAGAACAGAGAAAGAAAGCATTATTTTACGGATTAGCTGGAGCATTTGTTTTACGATTTGGATCGTTATTCATTATTTCCTTTCTTGTTAATGTATGGCAAGTACAGGCAATTGGTGCACTCTATTTATTATTTCTTGCACTTAATCACATATTTAGAAAGTATGTGTTTAGAAAACAAGAAGAAGAAAAAGATGGCAAGAAAAAGAAATCAGGCTTTTGGGTTACTGTTTTAAAAGTAGAGCTTGTTGATATTGCATTTGCAGTTGACTCTATCTTAGCGGCAGTAGCACTTGCGCTTACATTACCGAAGACAAATTTACCGCAAGTTGGAGGATTAGATGGTGGACAATTTGCTGTTATCTTCCTCGGTGGTATTATGGGATTAATTATTATGAGGGTTGCAGCAAACTTCTTTGTAAAGCTGCTTCACGAAAGACCGAGCTTGGAAACAGCAGCTTTTCTAATCGTTGGCTGGGTTGGAGTTAAATTAGGATTGTACACGTTGGCACATATTCATATTATTCCAGAAGAATTTATTCATTCAGGATTATGGAAAACTATTTTCTGGGTAGTACTTGCTGGATTAGCTGTCGGAGGCTTCTTCTTATCTAAGAAATCAGAAGGACCGGCAGAAGATGATGATGTTGTATTAGGAAAAGCAGAAAATCAATAAAAGTATTAAGAAAAAGACTAATCTATATGGTTAGTCTTTTTCTGTTGAAAAGGACCGAAGCTTTGTTAATATAGGTCTGCAAGATTGTCTGCATATGGAGAATAGATAAGTATTGTTCCGTATAAAAAATATCTCTTTTTCTATTCATAGAAGGGAACGGGGGAATCAGAAACATTTTCTACATACTTATATCTATACAAATAAAATTTAAAATCTTGAGAAATATTTTGAATAAAGAGCTGATATATAGGATGATTTTATGAAAAAATGAGCAAATATACATGGTTAGATGTATAATAATATACCTATAAATTACTAAATAAAAGTTAAAATAAGGTCTATTTACTTAATTCAGCTATTAAATTTAATTTTTATTTAAAATTATCCCCTAAAATAATAATATCATTACGAAAATATTTATTGAGTTACAAAAAGATTACAAAGGAGGTTTGTTTTCTAAGTCTTTAAACCTAATCCTTTTTACTTATTTTTAAAAATTTTTACCCATAATTGTAAGAGTTGTTTTGTTTTTCTCTCTTTTCCTATTTGTAGTAATTGTAACAGCAGCTAATTTCCATCATTCTTCCTTTGCTTACTCCTGACAATCTAGTATTATTAACAGGATAGGATTGGGAAGAACTGAGGTGAAATCAGTGCTAAGCCTTTTGTTTAGACTGAAAACGAAAGAAAGAACATTAGAAGAAACGGTTTTATTAATTCAACAAGGTAACTTACAGTTACAAAATGAATTGATCGAACAGTATAAACCATTTATAGCAAAAGCAGTTTCATCTGTTTGTAAGAGATATATAAGTGAAAAAGATGATGAATTCAGTATCGGATTAATCGCTTTTAATGAGGCGATTGAAAAGTATTCAAGAGATAAGGGAAGTTCCTTACTCGCTTTTGCAGAATTAATTATAAAAAGAAAAGTAATTGATTATATAAGAAAAGAAGTAAGATACGGACAAACAGTAAATTTTGATTTTCAAGAGAATGAAGATGGAGAAATATCTCAAAGTAAGGTTGAAGCTGATTTATCTATCGATGAATACAAGAAACTTATCGAACAGGAACATCGGAAAGAAGAAATCATTTTTTACCAGAAGAGATTAAATGATTTTGGATTAACGATGGCAGAATTAATTGAATATTCCCCAAAGCATATGGATGCAAGACAAAATGCGATAAAAGTAGCACAAGTTCTTGTTGAAAATGAACAATTAAGGGAAATACTTTTCCAAAAAAAGCAACTTCCAGTAAAGCAGCTGGAACAGTTAGTTTCTGTTAGCCGAAAAACGATTGAGAGAAATAGAAAATATATTATCGCGATGTCTATCATTATGTGCGGTGATTTTACTTATTTAAAAGATTATATCAAAGGGGTGCTTCATTCATGAAAAAAGGGGTCGTCGTTGAGTTACAAGATGACTTTGTTATATTGCTCACCCCAGACGGGCAATTTTTAAGGACAAAAGTTGGTACGGCGAATTACGAATTAGGGGAAGAAATACCCTTTTTAACGACTATGGATGATAGGGAAGAAGCTATAACCCGGAGTGGGAGACGGGAAAGCTTTTTTAACTTTCAAAAAATGAAACTTGGTGTGATTTCTGCACTTGCTATTATTTTGATCTTTTTTACTGTAGCACCAGTTTTTAAAGAAGATAGAGTATATGCTTATATGACTGTTGATATTAATCCAAGCTTTGAGATTGCAGTGGATGAACATCTTAAAGCGATTAGTTTGAAGCCTATTAATAAAGACGGAGAGAAGATAGTGGATGAAATCTCTAACTGGAAGAAAAAGCCGGTTAAGGATGTCATACATATTATTATAAGTAAATCAAAGGAAAAGGGATATGTTTATAGCGGCAAGGAAATCTTTCTAACGACTGTTTATAAAGAAGAAGATAAAGAAAAAAAGTCCGAGCTTGAAAAAGGTGTAAAACAAATTCAATCTTCTTTTGAAAAAAGTAACGTGGTTGTAAATATTGCGGAAACAGATGTTAATACGCGAGAAAAAGCGTTAGAGCAAGGGATATCCACAGGAAAATATTTAAAAATACAATCAGCTAATAAGCAAAAAGAAGAAATAAAAAAAGCAAAAGAAGATCATAAGGAAATAAAAAGAGAAGTTGAAAATAAAGCTGAAGTAGAAATAAAGGTACCAGAAAAAAATATTGAGCAGCAGAATAATAATGAAGTGAAAGATTCATTACAAAAAGAGACAAAAACAAAACTTCAAGAAGTTCAAAAGAGTTTAAAGGAAAATAACCGGAATGAGGAACGAGAGGAACAAAGACAACAAGAATTAAAGAAACAAAGGCAAAAAGAATTAGAGGAACAAAGGCAAAAAGAATTAGAGGAACAAAATAAATTAAGAGAAAAACAATTAAAAGAACAGAACAAGAAGAAGGAAGAGGAAGAGAAGGAACGAGAGAATCAGAGGAAAAAACTGGAAAAACAGAAAGAAAAAGAATCGAAAGAACGAGAGAAACAGAGAGAAAAATTTGAGAAGCAACAAGAAAAACACAGAGAGAAGCAAGAAAAGGAAAGAGAAAAGCAGGAAAAGGAACGTTATAAACAAAAAGATCACGATGATGATGACGATGACGATGATTAAATAAATGGAAAACGAGGCTGGCTTATAAAATGAGATCATTTTATAAGCCAGCCTTTATTTATATGTTTTATTTATATTTTCCATTTAGCTCTGCTTGGGCTTGGGTAACTAAACGTTTTGTTATTTCCCCGCCAACAGATCCATTTGCTCGTGAAGCTGTACTCCCATGCAGCTGGACACCAAATTCTTGAGCGATTTCAAATTTAATTTGATCCAATGCTTGTTCGATACCAGGAACAAGCAATTTATTACTGCTACTAGTCATCCTTATTCACTCCTTCATATCATATTTCCTCTTTAGTTTTTAAAACTAATTGCTATCTTATACTTAGAAAAATATGTATGACGCTTATTACTCTCCCGAGAAATTAATATATAAACAGGTTTAGTTCCATGTCTTACGGTGAAAATGAATTTATATAATGGATATTAAGAATTTTTTAATTATCCTCGTTCATTATAGTTTATTTGAAACAATTGTTGTGCTTTCCTCTGAATATGAGAGGAAAGTACAGCGAGTACAGTAATAGTAAGGATATATTTAATTTCTATCCATTCACAAGTTTGGAGTGCACAGAAACGATGTTGAAAGCGGTCAATTGTCAACATTACTTGTTCTTCAAGTGTCTGACCATAAATGGAAAAATCCCCAACTGGGTCCATTTCTTCTAATACAGAAGAATATGTTTCATAAAAAATAATTGGGCTTATTAAATCATCGCTTCGGTCTGATAATGTATTAAAGACAACTGTTAATATTTTTCGAATGGTTTCAAAATCAAAAACTGCTTTTAAATCACGGACAATAAGAAGAATGGCAACTTGTTCAATCGAGTATTTTTTACCAAGTTCGGGAGGGCCGATTAATTCTTTTACATCACGTTTAATCCAATTTTGGACCGATGTTGATTTTAAAAATGTTAACTCACATAAATTGGCGAGAAGGACAATTTCATTCGTTGATAATCCAATTTCATTCATTTTTCGCTTTCTTTCGAATTTTTTTAAAAAAGGAGGGAGATTTTTCTCATCTATATTTAAATCGATTGCTTCTTTTAATACTTGCAATGGACTGGAATAGTCTCCTTTTAAAGAAACAAGCAATTTCGCCATTTGTTTTCTAGTTAATTGAAGTAACATAATCCACCTCAGTTTCTACGTACTAACAATACATTATAGTTCACTATACAAAAAGATACCAAATAATTAGTATGGATTAGGAAGAAAGTCTTTATCTTTCAGTCTTTATCTTTTAATATAGTAAAGGTTAAAGTGAAATGAATAATAAAGGATGAGTTTTTTGAATATATGGAAAAGATATTTGCGAAATATGACACATGTGCGGCTCATTGTTTCATATTATATATTTGCCGTTACTGTTTCTGTTCTACTATTAAGTTTGCCGATCGCTCACAAGCCTGGTATTGATCCGTCATTCATCGATACATTATTTACAGCAGTTAGCGCAGTAAGTGTCACCGGGTTAACAGTTGTATCCACAGCCGATACATTCAGCACTCAGGGAATTTTCATCCTTGCATTTGTATTGCAATTTGGCGGTATTGGGGTAATGACTCTTGGCACATTCGTCTGGTTAATTGTTGGTAAAAAAATTGGATTAAAAGAACGCAGCCTTATCATGCTTGACCAGAATCAGTTAAGCTTATCTGGAGCTGTTCAATTAATTAAACAAATTATTATCTTAATATTGCTTATTGAATTTATTGGTGGCCTTGTATTAGGTACATATTTTTTAACATATTTTGAAACGTGGCAGGAAGCTTATTTAAATGGGTTTTTCCTATCAATTAGTGCAACGACTAACGGTGGTTTTGATTTAACAGGTGCATCAATGATTCCTTACGCAAATGACTATTTTATTCAGTTTATTGTCATTTTGTTAATTGCATTAGGTGCAATTGGCTTTCCTGTTCTTATTGAGCTGAAAAAATTTTTAGCGAGTGAAAGAGGAAATTATCGCTTTTCTCTTTTTGCTAAACTAACGACACTTACTTTCTTAGCCCTTATCGTTCTTGGTACTATTTTTATCGCAATTTTTGAAAATAATCTATTTTATAAAGGAAAAGAATGGCATGAAGTGTTCTTCTATTCCCTTTTTCAATCAGCAACGACAAGAAGCGGCGGTCTTGCAACGATGGATATTAGCCTCCTGTCAGATCCGACACTGCTTTTATTATGCGCACTTATGTTTATTGGAGCTTCCCCAAGTTCAGTCGGAGGTGGAATTAGAACAACGACATTTGCGCTGAATCTTTTATTCGTTTATCATTTTGCAAAGGGAAATAAGACGATTAAAATTTTTAAGAGGGAAATTCATGAAGACGATATAAGAAAATCAGTTGCTGTTACGATTACTGCATTTTTAATATGCTTTATTTCTGTTCTTACTTTATCAATTACTGAAAATTTCAGCCTTATTGAAATTTTATTTGAAGTCTGTTCTGCATTTGGAACGACAGGTCTTTCGATGGGTATTACGCCAGAATTAAGTACAATCGGTAAAAGCCTTATTATCGCTTTAATGTTTATCGGCAGGATTGGTGTTTTCTTCCTTTTGTTATTAATCGGTTCAAAAGAAAAAGAAGCGAATTATCATTATCCAAAAGAACGTGTAATTATCGGGTGATTTAAAAAAGTTGGTACAAATTATAAAGTACCAGCTTTTTTATTATGATACAATTTATTGAAAAAGGGGGAAGGTAGATGAAGAAATTATATTTTATTTTCACACTTCTTTGTTTTGTCATCATATTAAGTTCCTGCTCGAACAAGCCGACAGCTGAGCAGCGTCTTAATGAGTATATAAACTTATGGAATAAACAAAATTTTTCTGAGATGTATCGTATGCTCTCAGCTGATACACAGGAAAAGGTTAGTGAAAAGAACTTTATTGATCGATATAAAAATATATATGAAGCAATTTCTGTTAAAAATTTAAAAGTCTCAACGAAGAAAATAGAAGAGAAAGAGAAGGAGAAGGCTACTGTCTCATTGCCATTGTCTTTAAGTATGGAAACAGTTGCAGGACCTATTTCATTTACAAAAGAGGTTACTCTCCAAAAAGAAGAAAAAGAAGGAGAGAAAAACTGGTATATAAATTGGGATCCTTCTTTAATTTTTCCACAGCTAAAGGAAGGGGATGAAGTGAAGGTTACTTCTGACCAGCCTCTGCGGGGAGAAATTTATGACCGGAATAATAAAGGACTTGCGGTAAATGGTACTGCTTATGAAATAGGGATTATTCCGCAAAAACTTCTTGAAGATAAAGATGAGATTCTTAATCAATTAGCGGCTCTACTGGAAATAGACCGTGCTCAAATTGATGCGAAGCTGAATGAGAGCTGGGTTAAACCTGAGTTATTCGTTCCAATTAAGAAAATAGATCCAGCCGATAGGGAAAGATTTGAACAGATTATTGATATTCCAGCTGTCCAGAAGAAAGACAGTGCATCAAGATATTATCCAGCCGGAGAAGCTAGTGCTCATTTGATTGGCTATATCGGCAGTATTACAGCAGAACAGCTGGAAAAATTAAAGGATAAAGGATACAGTACAAATTCCGTTGTTGGAAAGTCTGGTCTTGAGCAGGTGTTTGAAGACCGTTTAAAGGGAGAGACTGGTTATAAAATTTTTGTCGGCGGAACAAATGAAGTAATTGCTGAAAAGAAAGCTAGAAACGGTGAAGCAGTCTATTTAACAATTGACTATCAATTACAAAAAAATATGTATGAGCAGTTAAAAGGTGATGCAGGAACAGCTGTTGCTCTTAATCCAGTTACCGGTGAAACGCTGGCAATGGTGAGCAGTCCTGCTTATAATCCGAACGAGTTCATCTTTGGAATGGGGGCGTCTAAATATCGCGAACTTTCTGAAGATCCTTTAAAACCGTTAATGGCAAGATTTAATAAACTGTATTCTCCAGGTTCATCATTGAAGCCTTTAGTCGGTGCTGTTGGCTTAGAGACAGGTACAGTAAAAGGTTCTGATGTGAAGAAGATTGAAGGTCCAACATGGCAAAAAGATGCTAGCTGGGGAAATTATTTTGTTAAAAGAGTTTCCACGAAAGTATCGGATGTGAATTTACAAAAAGCACTGATGTATTCGGATAATATTTATTTTGCACAGCTTGCATTAGAGCTTGGAAGTGAAAAATTCAGTACAGGTTTAAAACAATTTGGATTCGATGAAAAAATAGACTTTATTTTTCCAACAGGACAGTCATCTATTGCAAATAGCGCATTAAGTAATGATCAGCTTCTTGCAGATTCAGGTTATGGGCAAGGTGAAATACAAATGAGCCCTATTCATTTGGCAGCTGCATACACGACATTTTTAAACGAGGGAAATATGTTAAAACCTTATTTAGAAAAGACTGATGAAGCAAACGTGACCGTTTGGAAGGAAAAAATCATTTCTTCTGAGACTGCAGCAGTAATTTTAGATGATTTAAAGCAAGTTGTTGAAAATCCTGAAGGAACAGCATATGCACCAAAATTGGAAGGTGTCCAGCTTGCAGGAAAAACAGGAACAGCAGAACTAAAGCAATCGAAAGATGATACGCAGGGAAAAGAAAACGGCTGGTTCGTTGCGGCTGATATGAATGAACGACACCTCCTGACTGCAATGATGATTGAAGATGTGAAGTCAAGAGGAGGAAGTCATTATGTCGTTCCAAAAGTGAAAAAGGTATTTGAGCAATACGTGAAAAGTAGTCCTCAAGAATAAATCTTGAGGATTTTTTTGTTTCAAAAAAATGACATTCATATATTCGATAATATAGAACAAATTAAATAAGAATAATTAAAAGAGGTGACGAACATGAAAAGAAGAGTTGCAAGAGATGCAGCGATTAAAAATAATTTTACACCGAAGGAAAGTATGCCGGATACGGAATTTTCAGCTGCTTATGATAATGAGAACCCAATGAAAGGTGCAAACCGAAATTCTAAAAAAGGCAGCCAGGGGAGATAAAAATGACGAAGAAGAAAATGCATAGTAAAGACATGCAAAACCATAAAAAACCTTTTTCAAAAGATTTATTACAAGAGGAATTTGGCAGTGAACTTGGTGACGTAAATTCATCTAAGATATATGATCTTTTAGCTGATAAAACTGACAAAAAAGAAAAAAAGTGAGGGGATTTCCTCACTTTTTATAAATTAAATTAACTTACTTTTACTTCAAGCTCACGAATAGGAGAAGTAAAGACGGTTGTTTTTCCTTCATTCGGTTCATAATGAACAAGCAGTAAAGAATCGTCTTTTATAATTTCACCTGTTTCTTCATAATGCTTTATATTAAACGGGAGAACTTCAATGACAGTATGTTTAAATAAGTCCTTCTCTGTAAATTGCTTTTCAGAAAACTTTGTCCCCAGCCTCTCCGGCTTTTCTAAAATCTTACGGTAAAGGGCTGAACGTTCTTCCTTAGATAATAAATCTGACCACCAAGGCTTTCTTGGTTTATGTTTCTGGTTGCGTAAATAATCATATTTCATAAAGCTTCTTGCAATTGTAAGCTCCTCTTCATATGACTCTTCCAAAAATTCATAAAGTCGTCTATATAAATCCTCCAGCTGATGACCGATTCTGCTCCAGCCTCTATCATCCCAGAATGTTCCAAATTGTTGGAAGAAATCAAAAGGAGAAGGAAACACATGTTGAACTAAATATTCTACTGTTTCATCCATACGGTGATCATTCCAATATTTCTCTAAAACATCTTCTACCTGTTTAATTTTCACGATATCCTCAAACGGCAGAACATTATTTTTTAATATTTCATAAGGAGAATGATCCATATATACATAATCATGATCACTCGCGCGA
This sequence comes from Metabacillus fastidiosus NBRC 101226, assembly GCF_001591625.1. GTDB lineage: Bacteria > Bacillota > Bacilli > Bacillales > Bacillaceae > Metabacillus > Metabacillus fastidiosus. The sequence goes on along the minus strand of NZ_BCVG01000007.1, from coordinate 33,769 downwards.
AGTCTTAAGCCGGTTCCGCGCAGCATTTTTAAGAATCCGAGCTGCAATTCTTCAGGACGCATTTCAAATACATCATTAAATGTCTTTCTGAATGAATTATAATCCTCTTCTGGAAGACCTGCAATTAAGTCCAGATGCTGATCGATTTTATTGCCTTCTTTCACCATGGTAACTGTTCTTTTCAGTTTACTGAAGTTTTGTCTTCTCATTACTAGCTCGTTTGTTGCATCATTCGTTGACTGGACACCGATTTCGAAACGGAACAGTCCTTTTGGAGCATTATTATTTAAAAACTCGATTACTTCAGGACGCATAATATCTCCGGTGATTTCAAACTGAAAAACAGTTCCAGGAACATGCTCATCAATTAAGAACTGGAACATTTCCATCGCGTAGCTGCGGCTAATATTAAAAGTCCGGTCAACGAATTTAATCGTTTTTGCTCCATTTTTCATTAAGAAGCGTATATCATCTTTTGTTTTTTCACGATCGAAATAGCGGACACCTACTTCGATAGAAGATAAACAAAATTGACAGCTGAAAGGACATCCTCGACTTGTCTCAATATATGTGATACGCTTGGATAAGTATGGTAAATCTTCTTCGAAACGAAAGGGGGATGGAATTGATTTTAAGTCTAACTTACCACTTTGCGGGTTAAAGGCAATCTTTCCATCTTTCCGATAGGCAACTCCGCTCACATTTTCAAATTGCTGCTTCCCATGGATTTCATCTAAAAACTGCTTAAATGACTGTTCACCTTCACCGATGAAAATAAAATCAACTTCAGGGATTTTTTCCATCCATTCTCGCGTATCATATGTTACCTCAGGTCCGCCCAGCAAGATAATTAAGGATGGGTTAATTTTTTTAAGCATCTTAATTACTTTGATCGTCTCTTCAATATTCCAAATATAACAGCTAAACCCAATAACATCAGGATTTTTTTGAAATAGGTCAGTGACGATATTCATCGCTGGATCATTAATTGTATATTCAGCGAGCTGTACATTATACTCTGGCTGTGCATATGCTTTCAAATAACGAATAGATAAGCTTGTATGAATGTATTTTGCATTTAAAGTAGATAAAATAATATTCATATTACACCACTTCTTCTCATTTTATTAACTTCTTATTTTACCATAGTTTAAAGTAAAAATAAAAAGGAGAGAAAAAGAAGATTTATCCTTTTTGTAATGAAGTTGTAACTTAATTGTAATTAAATTACAAATGTCATTTGGTATATTTTGAGTAGAAATTCAATTTTGGAAAAATGGAGGAGAGTGAAAGGAGAAGGTCAATCATTTTTTGCTGAAAAGGTTCAGTAACATAGGGGGCGTGTCTTATGAGACAAGCAATAAGTGAAAATGAAATAAATAGGCAATTAAGGCTAGAAAATGAAAGATTATTAAGAGAATTAGAAAATCAGCAGCTTATTTTTGAATGTACACTTGACGCCATTATGATACTTGATGAAAAAATGAACTTTATGTCAGTTAACAGTGCTGCGTGTAAAATGTTTCAATTGAGAGAAGAGAAGTTAAAAACAAGGAGTTTAAAAGAATTTCTTTCTTTATTTCCGGAAGATGGTCTAAAAAAGGTAGAAAACCACATAAAAGAGAAAAAGGAATGCTGCTCAGATGAATTACTCATAAGGCTTGACAATGGACAACTTAAATTTATTGAATATGCTGTTCGGAAGAATGATTTTAGCACATCGTTTCTTATTATTATGAGAGATATATCTGAAACAAAAAAATTAGAAAGAGAAAATGCGATTAATGAGAGGACAGTGAAAGATTTATTTCATCAAGCAGTGGATTGTATCGTTATTTTTGATTTAAAAGGCCGCTTGATTGAAGTAAATCGCTCCTTCCTAGTGAACTTTGAAGTTCAGGAAGAAGAATTACAGAAATTAGTGCTTGCTGATTTTGTAAAAAAAGAACATAAATCCGAGCTTCTATCTTTATGGGATCGGTTAAATGAGCATAGCAAAGTACATGGAGAACTACCAATCGTATTAAAAAGCGGGAAAAAAAAAATATTTGAATATACGATTACATCAAATATTTTCAGTGGTCTTTATATGGCTATTATGAGAGATGTTACTGATAAGAGATTAATTGAAAGAAAGCTTTATAAAAGTGAAGAGAGATTTAGAGAAATTTATGAGAATGCTGTTGATGCTATTATGATTATGGATAAAAGAGGAAGAATTATTCAAGCTAATAACTCAGCTTCACGGACATTTGAAATTCCGCTGGAAAAATTGATAGAATCTAAATTTACAGATTTCATTGCTAAGAAGGATGAAAACTATGAGCGCGTAAAAATGGAATATAGGAAAAAAGGATCAATCCGCAGTGAACTGCTTTTTTATATGCCAAACGGTGAGTATAAATCACTGGAATTCACCGCGAAATTTGATGCAGTGGAAGGACATCATTTAGCTATTTTGAGAAATGTAAGTGACCGGAAGAAGATGGAACAAGATTTACGAAAGAGCGAAGAGAAGTTCCGAAAAGTATTTAATGCTTCCATGCATGCCATTATTTTATTCGATAATGATTATAATATATTAGATGCAAATCCAATTGCAGGGGAAATTTTTAATATTCCATATGACAAAATAAGTTCTTCTAATTTATTTGAGGATATTATACATAAAAGGGAGAAGGGAAGCAGCAGCCTTGATAATTTTGAGGAGATTGATAAAGCAGCAGGGGAACTTGTCTTTAAACTCGAAGGAAGAGAAAAGATAATTGAGTTTTGTTTAAAACGGAATATTACTGAAAACATGAATTTAGCAACTTTTCGGGATATTACAGAAAGAAAACAATTAAAGGAACAATTAAGAAAGTCTGATACTTTACACGTTGTTGGAGAATTAGCAGCGGGTATTGCTCATGAAATAAGAAATCCGATGACTTCATTAAAAGGATTTATACAGCTTTTAGAAGCTAGTGTAAAAGAAGATTTCTCTACATATTTCGGTATTATTACATCAGAATTAAATAGAATTGAATCCATCATTACTGAATTTCTCGTTTTAGCAAAACCTCAGGCAACTAAATTTTTACAAAAAGATATATGTGAAATAATGAAGAATACGATTGATTTATTAAATGCCCAGGCAAATTTATTAAATGTACGGCTGGATCTATATTATGATAATAATCTGCCGGCTATTTATTGTGAACCAAATCAATTGAAACAAGTATTCATTAATATTTTAAAAAATGCAATTGAAGTTATGCCAAAAGGCGGAAATGTTACGATTGATATAAAGAAAAAGAATTCAGAAGAAATTATCGTTTCTATCGCGGATGAAGGGTTTGGGATTCCGGCTGATAAATTAAAAAGGCTTGGTGAACCCTTTTATACGACAAAAGAACGAGGCACTGGTTTAGGGTTAATGGTTAGCTATAAAATTATTGAAGAGCATTTTGGAAAAATAAAAGTGGAAAGTGTGGAGGGAGAGGGAACGATATTCCATCTTATATTACCGATTAATAAACATTTATGAGGGATGAAAATGTATTATAAGCAAATAAATACAGAAATTGGTTTATTAACGATTGTTGCTGATAATGAGAATATTACACATTTATTTTTAGCACAATCCGATTTTGATATATTTAAAGAGGAAAATAAAATAGTTTCCTGCTCCCAATGCTTGATTTTAGAAAAAGCAGCTGTCCAGCTGCAGCAATATTTCCAAGGCGAGCGTTCAATATTTGATTTACCTTTTTCACAAGCTGGTACAGCCTTTCAGGAAAAGGTATGGCGTGCATTGGCAGAAATCCCATATGGCGAATCTCGTACGTATTTAGATATTGCAATAAAGATCGATAATCCAAAAGCTGTCCGTGCTGTTGGACAAGCAAATAAAGCCAATCAGCTGCCAGTCTTTATTCCATGCCACCGTGTTATTGGGAAAAATGAGAAACTAACGGGCTATGCTGGAAAACAAATAAATATAAAAGCAAAATTATTAGATATTGAACAGATTCCATATAAAAATAGTGAATAAATTTTTTTTCAGTAGGTAAATGCTTGTCGCAATATATGGAATAACGACATACTATTTACTACAGGAAATAAAATTGCGTAAGGGAAAGAAAAGAGGGAGAAAGATGTGTAATAAGCAAAATAAAATAGTATTCTATACATCACTATTAAGTAAATTAAATTTACTTACTGAAGAACAAAAGCAAAATATTATTTCGAGAAAAAATGGATGAAATAGGAAAATGCGAGACTGTTTTTAGAGAATCATACTTAAATACTAAACAGTCCCGCTTATTTTATTGAATATCTATTATGTTCCTGTTTATAATGAGCAAATCAGAAAGTGTAACGGGCTTTGCTTTTTCTTTTACAATTGGTACATATTCTTTTAATACTATAGCTGTTTTTTCACCAGCAATACCAACATGTCCAATTGCTATCATTTGCGGTGTAGATTCCAATTTTTTCACTAATAAATTAGCCTGTTTAATAATATGGCTTGTCGTATATTGTTCATCAAAAAAAAGCTGATTTTCTAAATAAGGCAAGCCTAATTGTTCTGCAAGCATCGGTACAACACTTTTACTACTCGTTTTGCTATCTAGGTAATAAAGTCCGCGTTTTTGGCATTCTTCTAAAATAATTTGCATAATTCTTTTATTTGAAGTTATTTTTGATCCCATATGATTGTTCATACCAACAGCATGTGGAACCGCATCAATTGCTTCATTAACCCGTTTTCTTATTTCCTGTTCAGAGAGATCTTCTGTAATAGCTCCGGGTCCGAGCCAGCTCTTCTTCCCATTTTCCGGCTCCATAGGTAAATGAACAATTACCTCGTGTCCTTTTTCGTATGCGAGCTCTGCGTCCCGCTGAGTTGTTGATAGAAAAGGCATGACAGCGACAGTTAGAGGAATTGGTAAAGAGAGAATTTCATTTGTTCCTTTCATCCCATTTCCAAAGTCATCGATAACGATTGCAACATGTTTATTACTTTCAGCAAAACAGTTGGAAGGTGTGATTAATATAGACATAAAAAATAAAATAATTATTTTTTTAATCATCTGTATCTGCTCCTCTGTGTAATTATTCCTATGCTTTTAATTTACCCAGAAGAAAGTGAAACATGTTATGTTACTTCTTTTCCTTCATATTTATCTTTCCATTTTTCAAATTTTTCCAAATCTTTTGTGAGCTGTTTTGCGACGAAAGCAATAATTGCTGCGTCGTCTAAAATTCCTAGTCCTAATAAGAAATCTGGAATTAAATCGATAGGAGAAACAAAATAAATGATTGCTGCAACTATCATAATAAGTGATGCTTTTGGAAAATGCGGATATGCACCAGATTTCCATGATCTTAATGCTTCAAATAAAAGCTGCAAATTACCCCATACTTGCAGAAGTGAGGATTTGTTTTTTACTGCCTTTTTAGTTGCTCTTGTAAGCAATTGTTCTGTCTCTTTTTTATCATTTAAATAAGGATTTGCTTGGTTTTTATATCGTTTAAGCAGATGGTGCAGCATATAGAAACATCTCCAATTTACAAAAATATTAATTATTACAAGTTTAAACCAACTCGATTAAGGAAATACATAGTTTAAGGCGAATAAAATTTACATATTTGCCATTAATGATAAGATTTTATCATGTTTTACGCCGAGAATATTGTCTAATTTTGCGAACCTGTTTACAAATTTAGTACAATCTGTAATAATGCACGAGTATATCATTATTGTTTAAGAAAAAGGGATGAAGCTTAAGCTCGTTAATTAAGTATTGCACTTTGTGAATAACTGGAATAAAATAGAGTTAGGACATAGTGGTATTTTTTAGCATTAAGCACTCTCCTTTAAAAGTGGTCTATCTGTTCCAATCACAATTTCTTGAAAGCTAGGATGGAATTTGACCGTATGTACATTGCGAAATAAGCATCGTTTGAAAGGGAGGGAAGGTCGGTGAAACAAGAACTACTAAGAGCTGAACTTCTAATGTCGATAAATAACAAACGAGAAGAAATGATAAAAACGGCTGAAAAGGAAAGCTTTACAAGTGAGGCTGTCTTAAAGGTTAGCCAGGATTTGGACGAGCTTCTAAATATTTATCAAAGGCTTTCGATTCAAGAAAACGAATCAAATCATCCTATTCAGGACTTTTATATAGCAAATAAAAAATCATTGACTCCTAGGGATGCCTGTTCAGCAAACGGCTAAAAAATAATAAGCATCTTTTAATTGATCTTTTGAATGGCTCCATTATAATGGAAAGCAAAGAATGCTTTTTATTATAATGGAGCTTATTTTTTTAAAAAATAGATAGACCGGGGGAGCGTATGAAAGAAGTTATTTTAATGATCGTTGAGTTTATGAATGAATTCCATGATTTATTTATTAGTGCATTCGGTTTATTGGGAATAAATATGACGGATAAAGAGATGCATTTTTGGGTTTTGGGTATATTTGGTATAATTTTCTTTTTCGCAACACATATAATCTTTCGACTTGTTTCGAGGTGGAGTATTACTGTTATATCTTTTATTTATACATTTACAGTATTGATTGTTATCGTTTTTGCTATTGAAATTCAGCAGAAGGTAACTAATCGTGGTCATATGGAGTTTCAAGATGCTGTTCAAGGGTTATGGGGGTTTCTCGTCCTTTTTGGTATGTATGCAGCAGTTAAATTAATCATGTTTTTTATGAAAAAGCTGTTTCATAAAAAAGGAATTAAAAATAAAGGGAAAAAGAAGTCTAGAACAACGAGAGCTTCTAGACATCATGATGTTTGAAAATGTCGGGACAGGTCGAAGGAAAACTTCCACTTGTCCTTTACGTGTTTAGGAATTTTTGATAAGTTTAGAGTAATATTCCATCTATGAAATTTAAGTTTCTTACCTGTTATTCGAGATAGAAAATAAGACTTCAACAAGATTTCAAGGGGGAAATGAAATGAACTATAGGCGACTAGGAAGATCGGGGTTAAAGGTTAGTGAGATTAGCTTAGGAAGCTGGCTGACATTCGGGAAATCAGTTTGTGAACAAAAGGCAACTGATATTATCCATCAGGCATATGAAGTCGGAATTAATTTCTTTGATAGTGCAAATGTCTATGAACGGGGACAGGCGGAAATTGTGATGTCACGAGCATTAAAAGCTTTTCCAAGAGAATCATATGTTATGACAACAAAGGCATTTTGGCCAATGGGGGACGGACCGAATGACCGGGGTCTTTCAAGGAAGCATATTATGGACCAAGTTCATTCAAGTTTAAAAAGGATGGAGCTCGATTATGTAGATATATTTTATTGTCATCGCTATGATGTGGAAACACCGCTTGAAGAAACATTAAGAGCGATTGATGATTTAATTCGTCAAGGAAAGATTTTATATGTCGGAGTGAGTGAATGGACAGCGGCACAAATACAAGAGGCATTTACGATTGCGGACCGCTATTTACTCGACCGGATTATTGTGAACCAGCCGCAATATAATTTATTCCATAGGGATATTGAAGAAGAAATATTACCGATGTGTGAGCGAATAGGTGTATCACAAGTTGTCTGGTCTCCGCTCGCCCAAGGTGTACTTACAGGAAAATATCGAAGAGGGGAAATTCCAAAGGGAAGCCGTGCATATCAATCAGGGGAAAGCTCCTGGATGAAAAAAGTAATTAATGATATCTTCAATCGGAAAATTGATCTTCTTGATGATATTGCTAAAGAGTATGATATTACATTAGCACAGCTGGCGCTCGCATGGATTTTAAGGCAGCCGAATGTAGCAAGTACACTTGTCGGTGCTTCTGAACCTAGTCAAATTATAGAAAATGCTCAAGCTTCAAATGTTGTATTAAATTTTGAAACATTACAGAAAATTGAAGAAATAACCGCTATTTAATAAATCAAAAAGACATAGATTCAAGTAAAAAATCTCCTATGAAAATGATAGGAGATTTTTTAATGAATAAGCTTATTTAAATTTGAAATAACTAGATTTAATTTTCCGCTAAAGGAAAAATAATTGTTACCGTCGTTCCTACATTTACTGTACTATCAATTTTGATATCTCCTTTATACATAGAAACAATCTGTTTACAAACGACCAGACCGAGTCCTGTACCTGTATCTTTCGATGTAAAGAAAGGCTTGAATATTTTCGCCAGTCCTTCCTTAGATATCCCTTTTCCAGTATCTCCCACTTCAATCAGTACTTTCGACTGCTGCTTCTTTAATGTTATCGTGAGAGTACCACCATTTTCCATTGATTCCAATGAATTTTTCATTAAATTTAATAAAATTTGTTTAATATGATTTTTTGTACATACAACAGTTAAAGGTACATCCTGCTCACGGATTAATTCTAGTTCAACATTGTTTTGATTCGCTTCAGATTGTATGATTGGTAAAAGCTCTGTAACAATTGATCGAATATCATGTGCGACATGATGATGTGCAGTTGGCTTTCCTAACACGAGGAATTCACTAACGATTTCGTTAATTCGATCAATTTCTTTATTAATGACTGAAAAATATAGCTGATCTTCTTCGTCTCGGTATTTTTCTTTTAATAATTGGATAAATCCTTTAATGCCAGTGAGCGGATTTCTGATCTCATGTGCGCTGCTTGCCGCAAGTGTCCCTACCAGTTCCAATTTTTGTGCTTCATTTTGCTGTCTTTCATATGATGCCTTTCTTCTTAGAAGTGTGTATTGGATGAGTAGGAAAATAATTGATAAAACAGCAGCTGATATAAAGAAATAAAGGAAGACGCTAAAGAGCATATCATTAAAATCTACCTTATCCGGCGTCGCTTTTAACACCCAGTTAATCTGATTAAGATGGATGTTAACAGGAGGCATATCAGTCTGTTTCTTATGATTCGTTTCAAATACTAGATCGTCTTTATTATTTACAACAAGAATTTTTTGATCAAAGCTTAATACATTCATAATATTTTTTAAATAATCTACTTCAATTGCTGCAACAAGAAGTTTTGAAACTTCTTTATTTCTATCAAGAATAGGGCTGCAAATAGTGACGATTTGACTATTAGTAATATTACTGAAGTATGCATCAGAGACAACTGTTTTTTTAGTTGACATGACAGTCTGATAAAATGAACTATTCCGTATGGAAATATTATTGTTAACTACTTTTGTACTTGATTCAATATCTCCGTTTTTATCGACATAAAATAAAACGGAAAAACGGGGATCAATTTCATAGGTTTTTTTTAGTATCGACTCTACTTCTTTTTTATCTGTTTCATCATTTAAAACAATTGCCATCGTTTCGAGCCTAGCAATTGTTTCTCTGAATAAATGATCAATTTGATTTCGATGAATGTATAAAATACGTTCTGTTTCCCGAAAGTTGTCTTTATTAATTGAATCTGTTTTTTGTTCATAAAGGAAGAAAGAAATAATAATGGAAGGTATAACGACGATAGCTAAATAAAGAGAGATCGTTTTAAATTTAGAAAAAATAAATGTCATTCTTAAAAGCTCCCATTCATCTTCAATATAATTGCTTGCAAACTATTTGTATATTATATCATTAAATTCGAAAAAAATAATCCAATCTTCTTATAAATTGGTAAATAATTGTTTTAATAATATTGTAGGATGAAAGGTTGTTGTGTATCATTAGTCATATAGACACTAAGGCTTAGAAGGTGAAGAATTGAATACCATTAAATTGTCAATTTTACAAACGAGTGATATTCATGGACATATACTTCCAAAAAACTATCGTTCACAAGAAGAATTACATTTAGGGCTTGGAAAACTATCATCTATTATAAAAAAAGAAAGAGAAATGAATGAGCATGTACTATTAATTGATAATGGAGACTTAATCCAGGGTACACCTTTAACGTATCATTTTTCTAAGAAAAGTAACGAAAAAATAAATCCGATGATTAAAGTTTTAAATGAATTAAAATATGATGCAGCTGTAATCGGGAATCATGAATTTAACTATGGAAGACATGTGTTGAATGAAGCAGTATTACAATCTACTTTTCCGTGGCTGTCAGCTAATATCATTTCTTGTGAGTCCAATGAACCATTGCTTGGAAAACCATATATGGTGAAAAGTTTTGAGGGAGTAAAAATAGCGGTCTTAGGTGTGACGACACACTATATTCCAAACTGGGAGGATCCTTTAAATATTAAAGGGCTTCGTTTTGAGGATGCGTTAGAAACGACAAAACAATGGGTAGATTTTATAAAAGAAAAAGAAAAGCCAGATGTAATGATTGTCTCCTATCATGGCGGTTTTGAAAGAGATATAGAAACAGGAGAACCGACAGAACAATTGACAGGAGAAAACCAGGCATATGAAATTTGTTATAAAGTTCCCGGTATTGATGTGCTGTTAACAGGACATCAGCATCGAAAGATAAGCGGGCAATTAAACGGAGTTACAATTGTTCAGCCAAGTTTTAATGGACAAGTAATTGCTAAAATAGACATTATTTTAAATAAGGAAAATGGGATAAAAATTTCGACAAAGTCAGCATCACTTTTAACGATGGAAAATGTAAAAACAGATCAGTCAATTGTGGAACTCATCAGGCAGTATGAAGAGGAGACAATCGAATGGTTAAACATGCCTATCGGTGAAGTGGATGGTAATATGGAAATAGAGGATGTTTTTGAGCTAAGATTGAAGGAGCATCCATTAATTGAATTTATTAATAAAGTACAAATGGATATTGCTGGTGTAAGTATTTCGAATACAGCATTGTTTCATAATGAATCACCAGGTCTGCCGAAATATATTACAATGAGAGATATCGTTGCCAACTATATTTATCCGAACACACTTAAAGTTATTTGTGTTACCGGTCTTGATATAAAATTAGCATTGGAGCGGTCTGCTACATATTTCGATCTGGATGAACATGGTGCAATTGTTGTTAATCCGCGTTTTTCAATACCAAAGCCGCAGCATTATAATTATGATATGTGGGAAGGAATTGAATACATACTTGATATTTCAAAGCCCTTTGGTGAGCGTGTGACAAAGCTAATGTACAATGGTAAGTCGCTTGGACTTCAGCTTGAATATGATGTAGTAATGAATAATTACCGCGCTGGCGGTGGCGGCGATTATGATATGTATAAGGGAAAGCAAGTCGTAAAAGAAATTCAAATTGATATGACAGAGCTGCTTGCAAATTATATTAATGAGCATAAAACGATTAAAGCAGAAGTAAATCATAATTGGAAAGTTATTTGGTAAAAGTAATCAGTAGTAAATAAACATAAAAATCGGAGATATTTTTTATCAAAGGATTGAGAAGAAATGGATAAAAACAAACAAAAGGAAGAATCATTAAAATTTTTCATCGTCTTATCACGTGCACACCGGGCAATTAATGATCAGGTCAATAAGCATATTTCAACATTTAACTTAAATCCAACAGAGTTTGCGGTATTAGAGCTGCTTTACCATAAAGGAGAACAGCCTTTACAGCAAATAGGTGGTAAAATCTTACTTGCTAGCGGTAGTATAACATATGTAGTTGATAAGCTTGAGAAGAAGGAACTGCTTATTCGCAAAGCATGTGATAAGGACCGACGTGTAACATATGCACAAATTACTGATAAGGGAAAACAGTTGATTGAAGAGATATTTCCGTTGCATGAGGAACAGCTAAATGAAATTGTAAGTATTTTATCTGATGAGGAGAAGCAGCTTGTAACAGATTTATTAAAAAAAGTAGGGTTTCATGCACGTGATTTTATCTAATCAAAGGGAAATAAGGCCTCTCTAGCTGGGATTGGAAAACAGACCGATAGAGAGGCTTACTATTTCTCTTATTTTTTTCCATCATCTTTTTTCTCTTCCTCAGGAAACTTCTTTAAAATGGCATCTAATTTACCATTAATTGATTTAAGTGCATCTTGATGCTGTTTCAGCTTTTGGGCAAACCATGAAATCATATAAAGTAGTAATATAAAACAAATTAAATTAATAATAGCACTCATTAAAATGTAGCCTCTCTATATAATTTACTATTAATCTACCATTATTTACTTTATGTGTAAATGGAAAGCTGATTTTTCTTATTATATATGTTTAGATCAAGGCTATATATTTATAATGGTAGAGAGAAGCAGTAAAAAAGCTTAATCGCTAGACAGCGATTAAGCTTTATTCTTCTACTTTATTTGGCAGGATTAATACTTCTACACGTCGATTTTTTTGTCTGCCTGCTTCTGTGTCATTAGAGGCAACAGGCTTAAATTCTCCGAATCCTTTTGCACTGAAATGTTCAGAGTTAAGCTTATCATTTTCCATGACGATCTTCATAAAATTAACAGCTCTCATTACGCTAAGTTCCCAGTTAGAGTCAAACTCAGAGTTACTGATTGGAATATTATCTGTATGACCGCTAATAATAATATTACGGGGAGGATTCATGACTAGCAATTCTGAAATTTCTCTTGCTAGCTGTTCATCTTTTGCTCGTACGAATGATTTTCCGGAATCAAAGAAAATATCGTTCAAAATCGTCACAAGCAAGCCTTCATCTGTTAATGTTGTTTTTAAGTCTGCATTTAAATTATTATTTGTAATATATTCATTGATTTTTTGCTGTACTTCTTTTAATTCTTCTTGTTCCTTTGCATCCAGCTTCTTTTCTTCCTCTTTTTCCTCTTGTTCTTGTTTATTTAATTGTTCCATCTTTTGATTAGGAGTTGGACTTGGGAACTCAAGCACTCCTGTTCCACCACTGAATTCACTATTAAAAGCACGTGCTAGTTGCTGGAACTTTTGGGCATCAAGGGAACTCATTGAAAACAATACGATGAACAGAGCAAGTAAAAGGGTTAATAAATCGGCATAAGGAATTAACCAGGACTCGTCAATATGCTCTTCATGATGTTTCTTTCTCTGTTTTTTAGCCATTTATTAGCTCACCCCTCATCAGAAGAAGTAAGTTTTACTCTTTCAGAAACAGGTAAAAATGTTGCAAGTTTTTGTTCAATCGCTTTTGGGGCTTGTCCTTCAAGAACAGAAAGAACACCTTCAATCATCACTTGTCTTACTTTTACTTCGTGTTTTGATTTCGTTTTTAATTTATTTGCAAATGGATGCCATAAAACGTATCCAGTGAAAATCCCTAATAAAGTTGCAACGAAAGCAGCACTGATTGCATGGCCTAATGCTTCAATATCATTCATATATCCAAGTGCCGCAATAAGTCCGACAACTGCTCCCAATACACCTAATGTTGGGGCATATGTGCCTGCCTGTGTGAACATGGACGCGCCTGCCTGATGACGTTCCTCCATTGCATTTATTTCCTCATTCATTACGTCACGAATAAATTCGGCGTTTTGACCATCGACTGCCATTAATAATCCATTGCGTAAAAATGGGTCTTCCACTTCTGATAATTTTGCTTCAAGAGCTAATAAACCTTCTTTACGAGCCACTTGTGCCCAATCAGAAAATAATGGAATTAATTCCTGGATCGAAGGTATTTTCTGTTCTTTAAACAAGATTCCGAACAATTTTGGTATTCTTTTAACTTCACTCGTCGGTGACGCAATTACTACGGCAGCAATTGTTCCGAGAATGATAATAAGAAGGGCAGCAGGGTTTCCAAGTGCCGAAACACTAACACCTTTCATCACCATTCCGACTCCGACCGCAATAACAGCTAATACTAATCCAATCAAAGATGTTTTATCCATATAAAATCACCAAATCTCCTTCATTTTCTTACTCTTTATATCGGTACAATGCTATAAGTTTTTAGGTTTATAGCAAAAGGAGATTGAAAATTTTTTTAGGAAAAAAGTTTCGGGTCCAAAGATAGAGGGATTACATTAGTGGCAGTAATTTAATTCCAATTAAAAAGTAGTAGTATGGAAGGAAGAAAATAATGAGATTCGTATAGAAGAAGAATGATTGATAATAAGATTTCTTCAAGATACCATCGTCTGCAATAGACGCGCAAAGAGCGCCTAAAAGGGCTGTAAAATGAAAAAGAACAGTTCCAAATAATTCACCGAGACGAGCACAATAAATAATAAAGCCGATAGAAGAACCATTGAAGACGATAAAGGTAAGGGATAGAAGAAGATAACATTTGGAATATAGATTCATGGAACAACACCTCATCTATTGTATATGAGGGTAGGGGATAGAGAATGACAGATAAAAAAAGACTGCTGTTAAACAGTCTCTTTTCATAATTTTTAAGCTGCTGCTTTTGCACGATATTGTTCAATAAGTTGATCGAGCCGTTGTAATTGAAAAGCATATTCAAAAATAGAAGAACCGATGACAACGAGGCGCAGTTTTTTTTCATCTGTTTCATGATCAATTTCCATCACTTTATTTAAAAATAATTGACTGTCAGTAAGATCAAATGGCTGCTGCTCGTTAAGTTTAATTTTTCCTTCAAACTTTAATAATAGATATTCATGATACTTTGTTAATTGTTCAAGCTTTTCATCAAATAAATCATTATTTCCCTCATCTTTTCGGCTTTGGAAATAATGTTCATCAACTATTTCTAATACTGTCGTACCGCTTCGCATCGCATGAAGCATTTGTTTAAAAATAACAAATTCACGTACATCAACCGGATTCATTTTTTTCATTTTTGCTCTTTCTTCATTGAATAAATGATAAAACTCTTCTAGTTGCAAAATGCCGTCATTTACTCTGTCCCAATGCTCACGGTAGGATGCCTCCGTCATTTCATTTGATACAGATGTTCGAAGCAGAAGCGATAGATCATGGAAAACGGATTGAATTTTCCCGTAAAAACTTTTTTTATATTTCGGTGGAAAAATTAATAGATTTACTAAAAAAGCAGAACCAACCCCGATTAAAATAACAACGAAACGCTGGATGGTAAAAATCATATCCTCATCAACGGGTACACTCATAATTGCCAGCACAGTAACGGATGTTAGAGGAATAGTACCTTCCATTTTTAATTTTAAACTAATTAAAATAACAAGGACGATAACAAGTCCAAAAATAATTGGTCCATTACCTAGAAAGTGAAGAGAGAAGAGAGCAAGCGCTGCCCCGAGTATATTTGTTCTAAGCTGGTCTAAAAGATGCTTCCACGTTTTGTAAATGGACGGCTGCATCGTAAAAATTGCAGCAACAGCCGCAAAAACAAAATGTTCTAATTGTAAAAAGCTGCAAATATATAATGCGAGTGTAACAGATAATCCGGTTTTTATAACACGTGGCCCAAGAGTCACCATGATCTTCCTTTCAATCTTATAAAGAGATATCGTTTTTCTAATATTAAATCGAGTTGTCCGTAAAAACAATGAAAATAAATAGTATATATTGTGAAATGACAAATGAGGATGTCCCAAAAGGGTAAAAAGCAACCTTTTTGGGCATCCTACTGAAAGGCCCTGTGATGGAAATCCGGTAAAATTAAGGATTTAGTGATAGGGCCTTTTAGCTTTTAAAGCTTATCCGGGACTTAGCGGACAGCTCCATACTTGAATGCTTGATCAATCAAAAAAAGAGACTCAATTGAGCCTCTTTCCGTTTAAATCTATTTATTTCACAATAATTTCATCATTTTCAATCTCGACAGTGATTTCTTTTATTTCAGAGTTATCCAATAAAATATCTGTCACCTGATCTTCAATTTTCTCTTGGATCACACGGCGGAGAGGTCTTGCACCGAATGAAGGATTATAGCCTAATTGTGCCAGTTTTTCTTTCGCATTATCTGTCACAGTAATTACAATATCCTGCTCTGCTAATGTGCCAGCTAAATCTTTGAGCATAATATTAACGATTTCGATAAGATGTTCTTTTTCTAATGATTTAAATTCAATAATATTGTCAAAGCGGTTTAGAAATTCAGGTTTAAAGAAAGCACTTAAAGATTCAAGAAGATTGCTTTCGGGAGTTGAATCTGTCATATCTTTTTCAAAGCCGACAGTTATTTGTTTGTGACCGACACCAGCATTACTTGTCATAATAATAACTGTATCTTTAAAACTTACTGTTCTGCCCTGACT
Source organism: Metabacillus fastidiosus NBRC 101226 (assembly GCF_001591625.1). Taxonomy (GTDB): domain Bacteria; phylum Bacillota; class Bacilli; order Bacillales; family Bacillaceae; genus Metabacillus; species Metabacillus fastidiosus. The sequence continues at coordinate 17,729 of NZ_BCVG01000007.1, read as the reverse complement.
ATCTGTTAATCTTCCATCCTCTAAAATTTGTAGAAACATATGCTGTACATCTGGATGTGCTTTTTCAATTTCATCAAGTAAAATGATGCTGTATGGATTGCGGCGTACTTTTTCTGTTAATTGTCCTGCTTCATCATGGCCGACATATCCTGGAGGAGAACCGATAATTTTTGCAACAGAATGTTTCTCCATATATTCACTCATATCTAAGCGGATCATTGCATCTTTTGAACCGAATAATTCATTTGCCAATGTTTTTGTTAATTCTGTTTTACCGACACCAGTCGGTCCAACGAAGAGGAAAGAACCAATCGGACGATTTTTTGCTTTAAGCCCCGCACGGCTTCTACGAATCGCTTTTGCTACCTTTTCGACAGCTTCGTCTTGGCCAATTACTTTTTTCGCTAAGTTTTCTTTCAAGTATTTCATTTGCTGCTGTTCATTTTCTTGTAATTTACCGACAGGGATACCTGTTTGTTTTTCGATGATAGCTTGAATATCTTCTACATTTACTACTGTTTTTACAGAAGCGGTATTGTGTTCAAGTTCTTTTTCCAAGGCTGTTTCCTCATCACGAAGTTTTGCTGCGAGTTCATAATTTTCCTCTTTTGTTGCTTGTTCTTTTTCGATTGCAATTTGATTTAGTCGTTTTTTCATTTGTTCTTCACTTCCATTTGTCTGGCCGAGATTGTTTTTCGAACCAGCTTCATCTAAAAGATCGATTGCTTTATCCGGAAGGAAACGGTCTTGAATATAGCGATGTGATAATGTTACACATGCTTTAATCGCTTCATCTGTAAAGGAAACATTATGGTATTCCTCATATTTCGCTTGGATACCTTTTAAAATATTAATTGCTTCATCTATTGTCGGTTCATCAACGATAACAGGCTGGAAGCGGCGTTCAAGTGCCGCGTCTTTTTCAATTTTGCGATACTCTTTAAGTGTTGTTGCGCCAACAACTTGGAGTTCTCCACGTGCAAGTGCAGGTTTTAAAATATTTCCCGCATCCATTGATCCTTCAGCAGAACCAGCACCTACAAGCTGATGGATCTCATCGATGAAAAGGATAATGTTTTTACGATGCTGAAGCTCTGAAATTACTTGTTTCATTCTTTCCTCGAATTGTCCGCGAATACCTGTGTTTGCAACGAGTGCAGCAACATCAAGTAAATATACTTCTTTATTTTGCAGTTTTTTCGGTACTTTACCTTCAACAATACTTAATGCTAATCCTTCAACAATTGCTGTTTTACCAACCCCAGGTTCACCGATCAAAACAGGGTTATTTTTATTTCTTCTATTCAAAATTTCAATGACGCGATTTACTTCTTCCACACGGCCGATAACAGGGTCAATTAAGCCGGCTCTTGCTGCATTTGTGACATTACGGCCAAGTTCATCGAGAATTCCGCCTCCGCCGGATTGCTGCGTTTGTTGTTCGTTTGTCTGATGTTCAAAGTTATTATGCTGGGCAAATCCTTTGAAAAATTGCTCAAATGGGAAACTTCCAAAATTTTGTGGAAAATTGCTTGGAATCTTATTTTGAACTTTTCCATAACAGCTTTGGCATAAGTGATATTGTTTATGATTGTTATTTAATTGAACATGGAAATTAATTGTAGCTTCATTTGTTTGGCATTTTTGACAAAGCATGCTTTATTCCTCCTAGATTTTTATATTATTTGACTTTGATTAACTTTGACCTTTGGTTTTAAAAATGATCGACTATTACATTTTTCATTAGTCGATTTTATTATTTTCTATACCTACTTTAGAATTTGTCGTTTCTTCATTCTAATAGTAGCAGAAAGTCGAACTTTGACCTTTCTTGACTTTTATTATACTTTGACCTTTTTTGACTTTCAAGTGTTTTTTTGAAAAAAATTCAAACTTTTTTCCTAAATGATATTTTACACACTTGTCTCATATATATTAGGGACTAGCGTTTTACGGAAAGGATGTAATTGAATGGATCGTGGATGGGGCAGTTCATTTCAAGTTGCGGCAGTATACGTTGGTACAGTAGTCGGTGCCGGATTTGCGACTGGAAGGGAAATCGTTGAATTTTTTACGAAGTACGGATTTATCGGAATTATCGGTATCGCTATTGCAGGCTGCTTTTTTATTTGGATTGGTACGAAAATGATGATTGTATCAAAAAGAATTAATGCTACATCCTATCAAGATTTGAATATATTTTTGTTTGGCAGATCAATTGGGAAAGTAGTTAATTTATTAATGCTTATCGTCTTAATTGGTGTCACATCCGTTATGTTGTCTGGGGCTGGCGCAATTTTTGAAGAACAATTGCAATTATCAAAGCAAGTGGGTGTCATTATTACTGTCTTATTAACATTATTTGTTATGGCATTCGGTGTGCAGGGCTTACTTAGTGTAAATGTGATTGTTGTCCCGATGTTAATTCTATTCAGCTTAATCGTTGCATTTCAATCAATTGGAGAACATACAGTTATTACAACGGTGACAGATGAATTTGGAGTAATCAACTGGATTGTGTCAGCATTGTCTTATGCAGGATTTAATTTAACGATGGCTGCAGCTGTATTAGTTCCGCTTGCGACAGAAATGAAAGATGAAAAAGTATTGAAAAGAGGTGGAATACTTGGCGGTATTTTACTGACTGTTATTTTAATAGGGAGTCATATTTCACTTGCAACTCTTGCCGATGTTTCTACATATGATGTGCCAATGGCAGAATTAATGAGAATTACTTTTTTCTCTTTCTTCTTTATTTATGTTCTCGTTATATATGGAGAAGTTTTTACATCTGTTATTGGGAATTTATTTGGTTTAGAAAAGCAGATTTTACAAATTGTTCATTTACCTAGAATGATTGTTATCGCTTGTATTTTAGTCATTGCTATTATCATTAGTCAGTTTGGCTACAGCTCACTGCTTTCTATCTTATATCCGCTTTTTGGGAAGGTGAGTCTAATTGTTCTTGCTTTATTAATTATAAAGAGGATTCCGAAACAGCAATTATAAAATGAAAAGGGGGAACGGCAATTTAATTTTTCTATAAAAGTTACGCAAATATAGTAAGAAATTATGTGAAGATTCTATGATATAATGAAATTATTTAAAAAATTTAAATGTACAAGGATTTTAGTCGAATCATGTAGAATACAATGATTAAACGATGTATTACTATAAAGCCGGCTTAAATTTGCTTAAAAGGCTGATAATCTCTTTAAACTGGTCTTTTTGCCAGTTTTTAGTCATATTTATTAGAAAATCAGCTAATTATTCTGTTTGACTAAGTTATTCTTCTCATATTATGATGTTAAAAATATAAAGTGGGGTGAGAAAATGGGGCAGTGCTAAAGATGAAAATAATAGCTTCCATTGTAATAAACTCCAGGCGGAAAATAAATAATTATATATCAGTTTTCGAATGTTTTAACGAAAAATATTTGAGGATTTAATTACTCAGGAGGTGACTCCTTTTTTCGCTTACAGCGGGATAAGGAAACTTATTTGGACATAGTGAATTTATTGCTTGTTGCAATTTTAATCGCTCTCACAGCTTTTTTCGTGGCTTCAGAGTTTGCGATTGTTAAGGTTAGGGGTACAAGGATTGACCAATTAATTGCAGAAGGAAATAAACAAGCAATCACAGCAAAAAAAGTAATCGATAACTTAGATGGATATTTATCAGCATGTCAGTTAGGGATTACAGTTACAGCACTTGGACTAGGCTGGTTAGGACAGCCGACAATTGTCAGACTTTTAAGCCCGTTATTTGAGCGATATGAAATACCAAGCTCATTTTCACAGCTTATTTCATTTGCTATTGCATTTTCTCTTATGACATTTTTACATGTTGTTGTCGGAGAGCTTGCACCGAAAACATTAGCGATTCAAAAGTCAGAAAAATTAACATTATGGCTTGCAAAACCATTGATCCTGTTTTATATATTAATGTACCCATTTATTTGGGCTTTAAACGGGTCAGCTCGTTTTATTACTGGGTTGTTTGGATTAAAGCCGGTTTCTGAGCATGATGCTGCTCATAGTGAAGAAGAATTAAGAATTATTCTTTCTGAAAGCTATGAAAGAGGGGAAATTAATCAATCAGAATTCAAATATGTTAATAAAATTTTTGAATTTGATAACCGCATTGCGAAAGAAATTATGGTTCCAAGAACAGAGATTATTACTCTTTCCATTGATGAGCCAATTAAAGAGCAATTAAATATTGTTAAAAATGAAAAATATACAAGATATCCAGTTGTTGATGGTGATAAAGACCATATTATTGGTTTAGTGAATGTAAAAGAAGTGTTCACGGAACTTGTTCATAATAAAGATTCATCCTATTCGATTGAGACGTATATTCGTCCGATCATTCAAGTATATGATTCCATTCCAATCCATGAATTACTTCTGAAAATGCAAACAGAACGAATACACATGGCTATTCTTATTGATGAATATGGTGGAACAGCCGGACTCGTAACAGTTGAAGATATTTTGGAAGAGATTGTTGGTGAAATCCGTGATGAATTTGATACAGATGAAGTACCGCTTATTCAAAAGATCACCGAAGATCAATATATTATTGATGGAAAGGTGCTTGTAAGTGAGATAAATGATTTATTCAATTTAAATATTGATGACACAGACGTTGATACGATAGGCGGCTGGGTTATGACAGAAAGATATGATGTTCAAAAAGATGAAATAATTGAACTTGATGATTTTATTATTCGGGTAAGTGATATGGAGAACCATCATATTCGTTATTTAGAAATTACGAAAAAGCAAATGGATGAACAGCCCGAGCCGATTATAAATGAAGAGATTGCGGCATCATCAAAAATGGCATAAAAATAAGCCTTCATGCACATCTTATTGTGTAAAGGGGGCTTATGAAATGACTCAATCTCAAAGACAGCAGGAACGTCAATGGAAGACGAGAAAACAAACGCAAAAGCCGCATGGAAAAGTAAAATCATTTGAAGAACTTGCAGAAGATGCAGGGAAAAATCGGTCATAGATGACCGATTTTTTTGTTTCGTATAATTAGGAGGCGGTTGTCATTACTGTTAATATAGGCGATATAGTTTTGCAATTATTTTATTTCGGATTTCTTTTATTTGTTATCGTATTAATCATTTCAGTTTTTTTACGCTCTAACAAGAAAAGAAAAAGCCAGCTTGACCGAATGGAAGATAAGCTCGATGAGTTGCTGGAACAGTTGAAAAAATATGATCATTAGACTTTGAAATATAATTCAATTTTCAATTTATTAGTTCTTAAGGAAAAATAAATTGAAAGCTTTTTTTTCTCATGATATATTAAAATAGAACTAAATAAAATCCAAGTTTTTAAACTTGGGAGAGGTCCCAGCACAACCCTCTATAAAAAACTAAGGATATAACTATATGCTTGTTTCATATAGTTTTTAGCTTTTTTATAATGTAAATGCTAGACATCTCAGTTTGAAAGAGATGTCTTTTTTTATGGGCTTCTCTATGTAAAAGTATAAAGGAGAAGTAATAATGAAAAATGAAAAAGCGATTGTCGTTTTTAGCGGTGGCCAAGATAGTACGACATGTTTATTTTGGGCATTAAAAGAGTTTAAAGAAGTGGAAGCTGTTACGTTTCAATATGGTCAGAGGCATGATCTGGAAATTGAAGTAGCAAAATCGATAGCAAAAGAACTGAATGTGAAACATCATTTATTAGATATGTCATTGTTAAATCAGCTCGCACCAAATGCATTGACGAGAGATGATATTGAAATTGAACAAAAAGATGGTGAACTGCCTAATACATTTGTTCCAGGGAGAAATTTATTATTTTTATCATTTGCGACAGTGTTAGCGAGTCAAGTTGGAGCACGACATATTATAACAGGTGTATGTGAAACTGATTTTAGTGGTTATCCAGATTGCCGTGATGTTTTTATTAAATCATGTAATGTAACAGTTAATTTAGCAATGGATAATAATTTTGTCATTCATACTCCATTAATGTGGTTAAATAAAGCAGAAACATGGGAGCTTGCAGATAAGCTCGGACAATTAGATTTTGTAATAAATAAAACATTAACATGCTATAACGGAATAATGGCGGAAGGCTGTGGGAAATGTCCTGCGTGTGAACTTCGCAATAGAGGGTTAGAGCAATACTTACAAGTGAAGGGAGAGAATATGTAATGCTCCAACAAATATATCCGCAAGTACAGCATGATTTTCAATATGAATTAAATAAAGATATGACAATAGCGGCTGCCCATTATATTCCCCATGAGGATGCTGGGCAATGTCAGTATATTCATGGTCATACGTATTTTATTAATATAACAATTGCTGGTGATGAACTCGGTGATTCAGGTTTTCTCGTTAATTTCAGAAGAGTGAAGGAGCTTGTTCATAATCGATTCGACCATTCTGTTTTGAATAATGATAAAGCTTTATTTAATGATGAAGACGGTAATTTTTTCCCTTCGACAGAGGTCATTGCCCGTACTGTTTATGAGATTATTCAAGCAGAATTGGACAGTCTTGCCCATAAACCGCAATGTGTACAAGTATTTGTAAGAGAAACACCGACGAGCTATGTGGTATATAGACCGAAGAAGAAGGCGTAAATGATGAAAAAGATTCCGGTATTAGAAATATTCGGGCCGACTGTACAGGGAGAAGGGGCTGTGATTGGACAGAAAACAATGTTTGTCCGTACAGCAGGCTGTGATTATTCATGTGCCTGGTGTGACTCTGCCTTCACTTGGGATGGCTCTGCTAAAAATGATATAAAACAAATGACAGCAGAAGAAATATGGAATGAACTAATAGGACTTGGAGAGAATCGTTTTTCACATGTGACGATTTCCGGAGGCAACCCTGTTTTATTGGCAAATTTGGCCGAGTTTATTCAGCTGTTAAAAGATAAAAATATAAAAATTGCGATTGAAACACAAGGAAGCAAGTACCAGGAATGGCTTCATCATATTGATGATCTGACAATTTCTCCAAAGCCGCCAAGTTCAAAAATGAATACAGATTTTGATAAGCTCGATGAGATCATTCATTCTTTAGTAGAAGGCGGCAGACTTCATACGTTAAGCTTAAAGGTCGTCGTTTTTGATGAAATTGATCTTGAATATGCAAAAAAAGTTCATAACCGTTATTCCAACATTCCTTTTTATGTACAAGTTGGAAATGATGATATTTATGAACAAAATGATGAAAAATTAATCGCAAAACTATTAAGAAAATATGAGTGGCTCATTGATCAGGTCGTAGTCAGTGACGAACTAAACAATGTCCGTGTGCTTCCTCAGCTTCACACATTAGTATGGGGAAATAAACGCGGTGTCTAAAAGGAATGAGGGATAGGAAATGGCAGGAAGAAAAGAAGAAGAATTAAAAGATATCACATTGCTCGGAAACCAAGGAACAAAATATATTTTTGAATATTCACCAGATATTTTAGAGTCTTTTGATAATAAACATCCGAATCGGGATTACTTTGTAAAATTTAACTGTCCGGAATTTACTAGCTTGTGTCCAATGACAGGCCAGCCAGATTTCGCAACCATTTATATCAGCTATATCCCTGATAAAAAAATGGTAGAAAGTAAAGCATTAAAGCTCTATTTATTCAGTTTCCGTAATCACGGAGATTTCCACGAAGACTGCATGAACATCATCATGAATGACCTAATCAAATTAATGGACCCTCGCTACATTGAAGTATGGGGCAAGTTCACACCAAGAGGCGGAATTTCGATTGATCCGTACTGCAACTACGGGAAGCCTGGAACGAAGTATGAGGAAATGGCGAATTATCGTTTAATGAATCATGATTTGTATCCTGAGACGGTTGATAATCGATAGGAATTGAAAAAAGCAAAACGGAATTAGTATTTATTCTAATTCCGTTTTGCTTTTCTCACCCTTGTAAGTCAAAAGTGCTCTCTTTAATAATTTTATAATTTTTATGATTAACGACGGTGCGTCTTTCAAGGTCTAGGGAACTGAAGTTTTCCATGTACGTTAAGTCAACAATGACGGAATTTTCATTCACCTTTTCGACGATACCTGTTAATCCATCTCTAAATTCGATGATGTTTCCTACATTAGCAATTTTCAATATATATCTCCCCCTTCTACTCGAGTTTTCGCTTCTTTATTTATTGCGATAGGAAGGATGTAAATCATGCTGAATAGAGTTTTTTGTTATTATATATGTATAACAAAAACTCTATTAGGACTATTTAACACTATTTCATTCGTTTAGTAAAGTATTTTCCTAGTGATTGGAAAAAATAGTTTTATCATTTCACGACAGAAGACTCTTACTTAAAGGAATGTGCAATGGGTAAGTGGGAGATGAATGTCGGTTGACGGTAGCTAAAATTTTCCTCTACATAGTATAATGGAAACATTTGTTTCTATTGGGGGGGAGTAGTGAAAACATGATTGTTAACAGAGCTTATAAATTTCATATCTATCCAAATAAAGAATAAACTGCGCTTATTAATAAAATGATAGGCTGTTCACGTTTCGTGTTTAACTTTTTCCTTGGAAAACAAAAAGAAAAAGATGCTTACTGGTATATCTGTGAAGAAATGAAACAAAGTGGTTAACGATTGGAATGGTGAGTTCTTAAACAAATATGAAACAGTCAAAGCAATCCCTCATCTAAAAAAGTAGATAGTATTGCCTTGCAGAAATCTCCCACTTCAAACAACCTGTAAGGATGTTGAGTGGCGAGTAGTTCAATTATGTTCTAATATTATAGATAGAAAATAGAGAAAGGTGAGAAAACTAACAATGGATGAACAGACAATTACAGAAATACTGGACCAGTTGCGTGATGGTGAATTACTTACACATGAAGTATCTAAGGAAGATTTTTTAGAATTTCGTAAAGTGTTAATAAAGAGGGATGATTTTAAGCATTTTAGAGGGATTGCACAGCAGGGTGGTTCCGTTATCTATGAGTATCTGCAAGAAGCGAGAAGCTGACTTTTGAAGCTTCCCGCTTTTCTTTTTTTATATAAAAACATACTGGAAACCAATCCATATATTGAGGGGTGTTATTAGTCTATGAAGCTGTTAGGCTTATATATGTACTAAGAAACAGCTGAATTATTAGGAGGTTATTATGAGGAAAAAGATGTTAAAACTTGTTGCTGTTTCAACATTAGCTCTCGGCTTATCTATGTTCCAAAGTCCGCAAACAGAAGCTAATGCTGCAACAACATATCAAGTAAAATCAGGAGACACTCTATGGTTAATTGGTAAGAAATATGGAGTTCCTGTCCAGTCATTATTAGCTCAAAATAAGAAAAATTCATCACAATTATTTGTAGGAGAGAGATTAACTATCCCGGCTACTCTTACAAATGCAGAGAAAGACTTACTTGCAAGATTAGTGAATGCAGAAGCAAAAGGCGAACCATATGCCGGGAAAGTAGCCGTTGCATCAGTTGTATTAAATCGTGTTGACAGCGATTTATTCCCGAATTCTGTTCGATCTGTCATTTATCAAAAAGTAAAAGGTCATTATGCCTTTACTCCTGTACAAAACGGGGAAATTAATAAACCTGCTAGTGTGGAAGCGAAGAGAGCTGTAAATGAAGCATTAGCATTCCAAGGGATGGGGAATGGTTCACTCTATTTCTTTAATCCAAAAACATCAACGAGTAAATGGATTTTCTCACGTCCGGTGACGGTCACAATCGGAAATCACCGCTTTGCGAAATAGTAAGCTGCCTCTAAGGCGGCTTTTTTCTTTTTGTTTAATAAACGTCTATCAATTTGGCGCATAATTCCAATCTTACATACGCAATATAGAAATAGAATGAATAGATCGAGTGGTGACGTTATGTGGATCAGAAAAAGAAAGATTCGATAGAGAAGGCAATCGCTGCTTTAAAGGGTTCATCTGATCTAATCGAATATGAAGAAAAAGCAAAGTTTCAAAATTGCCGGATTATTTATATGAAAACGCTGGCTGACTCAACAGTTATACAGAATAGTGTTTTACCATCTTTAAAACAAGAACAATGGTATACAATTGCGCAATTAAAAGAAACAATTAAAGTAGAAAATATGCTGATTACAAATGATACGGATGTTATAAAAGAGAAAATATTGACCGGCTATATTATGATATCTCTTTGTGAAAGTGCATTGCCATGTTTACTCATTAATGCTAATAAAACTGCTGCTCGTGCTATTTCTCTTCCGGAAGTAGAGTTCAGCGTTGTTGGTCCTAAAGAGGCGTTTGTAGAATCAATGGAGACAAATTTGAATTTGATTCGAAAAAGAATACCTATTCCAGAGTTTCAAGTAAAGGAACTGGAAGTAGGTGATCTTTCAAAAACGAAAGTAGCAGTGCTTTATATAGAAGGGATTACAAATGAAGAAAATGTTAAGACGATTACACAAAGAATAAAAGACATTCAATTTGATCAAATAAGTGACAGTTCGTTTATTTCTCAAATGATTGCTGATAATCATTTATCTCCTTTTCCACAGTTATTAGATACAGAGCGTCCGGACAGAGTCGCATCGGTTTTATCAGAAGGAAAAGTAGCAGTCATTGTGGACGGCTCTCCTCATATATTGCTCGGTCCGACGACATTAATTGAGTTTTTTTCCGCGTTTGAAGATTACTTTTTAAATTGGATTATTTCGTCTTTCTTTAGATTGATTCGGGTATTTGCTGTTGGTTTTTCCATATTGGCAACACCTGTATATGTAGCTGTTTTAACATATCATTACGAACTGATTCCGAGGGAGCTGTTAAATACATTAGTTGCATCAAGACAGAATATTCCAATACCTCCTATTTTGGAAGCTCTTTTTCTGGAGCTTACTATTGAGTTATTAAGAGAAGCGGGGGCAAGGCTGCCGACGAAAGTTGGACAAACGATCGGTATCGTTGGCGGGATCGTTATTGGAACAGCATCCGTTGAGGCTGGAATAACGAGTAATATTCTTCTTATTATTGTCGCTTTAGCAGCACTTGCATCGTTTACGACACCTGTCTATGTTATGGGTAACACGATCAGATTATTACGTTTTCCTTTTCTCCTTTTTGCCCAGTGGATAGGACTGTTAGGTATTGTTTATTGCTTTTGTATTTTACTCACCCATTTATTAAGGCTTACTTCATTGGGAAGGCCGTTTTTAGAACCGATATTTCCACCACGTACCGCCGATATGAAAGATGCTTTTATTCGTCTGCCGTTCTCATTATTATCAAAGCGCCCACTCGAACTGCGAACGAATAATTCAGTTCGTTTTTCAAGTAGAAAAGCGAGGGAAAATAAAGATATTGATGAATAAGTGAAGGGGAATGCAGGAAATGATTCAGATTCCAGAAAAAAATAAAGTTTCCCATTTTCTAGTTTTTTATTTAATACACTGTACCCAATTCGGTGTAGCTGTTTTAGGATTTCAGCCTTATATAGTAGAAAAAGCAGGAAATGATGCTTGGATTTCCATTATTATTGCTGGTTTATATGTTCATCTTTTAATTTGGATGATATATAAAATTTTAGAAGGTGCTAATGGAAATATTGTGACTGTCCATCAGGAGTTATTCGGTAAAAAGCTAGGGAATATGCTTAATCTCCTTTTTTGTCTTTACTTTCTAGTTTTAGGTATAAGTGCACTGGCCGTATTTATCGATCTTATTAGAGTATGGATGTTTCCTGATGTGAATATATGGGCTTTTGCCTTCTTTTTTCTTGCTCTTGTTTATTATATCGTTATGAGCGGATTCCGTATTGTAACAGGTATTGCTTTCTTCGGTGTAATTTTACCGAGTTATATTTTTATTATTTTTCTTTTTCCGCTGCAGTTTTCATCATTAATGAATCTTTTTCCGATGTTTTCTCATTCCTTTATTGAACTTCTTAAAGGAGCAAAGGAGGTGGGATTATCGATGCTTGGTTTTGAAGCATTACTCGTTTTTTATCCGTTTCTTAAAAATCCAAGTCTTTCTAAGAAATGGGCGCATATAGGTGCTGCCTTTACAACTTCTACTTATTTGCTTATTATGCTTGTGTCTATGGTCTTTTTTAGTCAGGCGCAGCTTCAGGAAAATATTTGGCCGACATTAACGATGTGGAAGATTGTTGAATTTCCGTTTCTCGAGAGATTTGAATATGTCGGTATTGCGAATTGGAACCTGATTATTTTACCAATTGTATGTATAGCTGTATGGTGTTCAATCAGAATCTTAAAAGACGCCTTTCATTTTAAGCAGAAATATATGCTGATAATTATCTTGTTTTTAACTTATATTTTCAGCAATATGCTTCAAACAAGAGTTAGGCTTGATGTATTTAAAAGTAGCCTTGGAGATGTAAGTTTTTATCTTGTTTATGTATATATTCCCTTCCTCTATATAATGTCGCTAGTGATTCGCAAAATAAAGGAGAAAAGAGCATGAAATATTCCATTATCATCTGTTGTTTGATTTTTTGTGCCTTAAGTGGATGCGTTGAGCAGGAAATAATAGATGATATTAATCTTGTTACAACGGCTGGCTTTGATAAAAAGGAAGGGGAAGAGAAATATACTGGAATGGTTCTTATTCCGCAATTTTTAAAAGATCAGCCTGTTCAAGAAGAAAGATTGACAGGGGAGTCCTTGTTAAGTCGTGAAATTCTGTCTGAAATAGAAAGGGAGTCCTCCCGTCCGTTAGCGATAGGAAAGATAAAGCTTGTGCTGTTCAGCGAAGAATTAGCAAGACAGGGAGTAAAGGACTTTATGGACCCGCTCCAAAGGGATGAATCCATCGGTTCGAGAGTTCTTTTAGCTATTACAAGGGGAGATGCTGCTGACATAATGAGTGAACAGCTCGGTCTAAAAGGTACTTCTACTTATTTAACATCATTAATTTTACATAATAAAGAACAAAGGGATGTACCGATGGCTAATTTACATTTATTTTTAAATAACTATAAATCTGCCTGGTCCGACTCATACTTGCCATTTCTAAAGAAGAAGGATGATGGCGTCATAATTGATGGACTGGCATTATTTAACGGTGATAAATTGGTCGGAGAAATTCCGAATGAAAAACTTTTTTCGATGAAAATATTAACAGATAGTCATACAAGTGGCAACTATATGCTGCGTATTCCTGAAACAGATGAATTAGTTTCTATATACAATATTCATTCTTCAAGGAAAATAAGGGCAAAGCAGTTAAATCCACTTAAAGCATCTGTAGATATTAAAATGAAAGGCGCCATTCAGCAATATACTGGCAGGGATTTAACGAAGGAAGACATTTATAAAATTGAGAAAGCTTTAGAGAAGGATATTAAAAAAGAAGTGATAGCTCTTTTTGAAAAATTCCAGGAGCTTAACATTGACCCGGTACGTCTTGGCAGAGAAATAAAAGCATATTCGAGAGAATTTGATCTTAGCGAGTGGAGAAAACGAAAGGAAGACTATTCTGTTATCGTAAATGTGGAGGCTGTTATTTCTGAAACAGGTGTGACAGAATAAATCGTTTTAATAATTTCATAGCCCGTCTCATATGTTATTGTATCAACTAGTTTACAGGGAGACGATTTATGAATTCTTTTTATAGAGGAACGATACTGCTCATCATTGCTGCCTTCATTAGTGAAAGCCTTGAATTTTTAGTAAATATGATTTTAGCAAGAGAATTAGGGGAACATGGAATGGGACTTTATATGTCCATTTTGCCCGTTGTTTTTTTAGTTGTTATTATTGCAAGTTTTGAACTGCCGATTTCTATTTCCAAATTCGTTGCTGAGAAAAAGCCGGAGCTTCACTATAATATGTTGAAGCATACGATACGTTTAACGATTTTCTTTGTTATTTGTTTCATGCTGATTAGTGCTGTTATTTTACCGGCTCTTCCAATTTTTAAGGAATATCATCCATTAATAAAATGGCTTCTTATTCTGTTAATCCCAATTGTTGCTTTTTCTTCGATCGCAAGAGGATACTTTATGGGAGTACAGCAAATGGGGAAAATTGCGGTTTCTAATTTTCTTAGAAAATGTGCGCAGCTGATCATTTTATTTTTTGTTTATCACACATTCCAATTCGATTTAGAAATGGCGCTTCTTATTGCATTAGCGACATTGATCGGCAGTGAATTACTTGTCTGCGCCTATTTAGTTGCTGCTTTTATTATTCATTTTCAACTTATTAAGAGCAGGCCAAAAACATTTATGAATGCAAGTTCTGTACGAAAAAACCTACTCGCTGTTTCCTTACCGACAACAGGACTGCGGTTATTCCATTCGTTAACACATGCGGTGCAGCCATTTCTAGTAAAAATAGCACTTGTCACATCAGGTTTAACAGGAGTAATGGCGACAGAGCAGTATGGAATGCTTGCAGGTGTCGCAATGTCGATTGGCTTCTTTCCGGCTTTTATAGGACATTCCCTTATGATTATGCTTATTCCGAATGTATCTGAAGCGGCGGCTAAAAAAGATCGGACAAAGCTTGTTAAATTACTTCAGCAGTCTATGATTATAACGATTTGCTACGGCTTTCCAGCGATTATTATTATGTATATATTTGCGGAGCCGTTGACGCATTTATTTTTTCAATCATCAACACCAGCCTTTTATTTGAAAATGCTTTGGCCGTATTTCCTATTCCAATATTTTGTCTACCCGATGCAATCTTATTTAATTGGACTTGGTCTTGTGAAGGAAGCATTTTTTCATACGGTATGGTCACATGTTATTTCATTTGCGATGATGTACGTGCTCGGTTCTATGCCGCAATTTGGGATGGAGGGAGTAATTATCGGAATGAATATGTGTGCTGTATTATTAATGCTCATGCATTATTTCACTATTTGCAATAAGATCGGTGTTAATTTATTGCTCGGAGAAAGTAATTTAAAGAAAACGACTATTTTCTAAGTGTCTTCTTCTCTAATGACTTTATTTCATTAGAGAGGGAGATGCTTTTTATTTACCCATTATTAATCATTACAGGCAGTAAGGAGGGGAAACATCTATTGATGGAAGCGGTGATTTAGGGGAAAGCTAAGAAGAAAAAAGGAGGATATAAATGAAGAAAATAATGACAGCTTTTTTATTTTTTACAATGATTTTTTCGTCTGAGGTACAGGCTCTTACAGAAAATAGTAAAGCGATTGATTTTGAACTTCGTACAATAGATGGACAGAATGAGAAGTTATCCGATTATAAAGGAAAAACGGTCATTCTTAACTTTTGGACAAGCTGGTGTGAATACTGTTATGAAGAAATGTTGGAATTGAATGCGTTATATGATGATGCAGATAGAACAAAAGTGGAATTATTAGCTATCAATATCACCTCACAGGAAAGAAGCGAGGAAGATGTTCGTCATTTTGCTCAAGTAAATAAAATACATTTTCCGATACTATTAGATAAAAAAGGTGAGGTAATGAAGAATTATCGTATTCTTGGTATACCGACAACGATCATTATTGATGAAGAAGGAATGATTAAAAAAACAATGTTCGGACCGGTTACAAAGAAGGTAATTGAGGAAGAAATAAAGAAATAATAAATACTTAATTATAATGATTCTAATATAATATCAATTATAATTTATACTTGAAAAAATATTTATGTCTGTTATACTGAATATACACTATATAAATGAACATTTCACTCATCTTTTATTATTTTAATGTTAAATGAATTTGATTTTTATTCTCAATTAGGGAGTGATAAGATGGAAGCGGATGTAAATGTGAAATATGATGATTATAATGATTCTAAACAAGAAATTTCTTTTATCGGAAAGATAAAAGAACACCATGAACTTATTTTTGCTATTTTTAGTGGAGTACTCATCTTAATCGGTTGGCTTCTACAAAGACAAGGGGTCGAAAATATCGCCATTCCTCTTTTTATCGCAGCATTTGTTATTGGTGGATTTGCGAAAGCGAAAGAAGGAATTGAAGATACGATAGCTGAAAAGAACTTGAATGTGGAATTATTAATGATTTTTGCGGCGGTTGGTTCTGCGATTATCGGACACTGGCTGGAAGGTTCTATTTTGATTTTTATTTTTGCAGTCAGTGGTGCCCTTGAAACATATACAATGAATAAAAGTCAGCGTGAACTATCCGCGCTTATGAGTTTGCAGCCGGAGGAGGCAACATTGCTTATTGATGGGGTGGAAAAAGTTGTTCCTGTTTCCCAGCTAGGATTGAATGATCTTATTATCGTAAAACCAGGTGAACGTATTCCAGCTGATGCTGTCATTGTAACAGGGAGAACGAGTATTGATCAGTCAGCAATTACTGGTGAGTCGATGCCAGTTGAGAAAAATATCCAGGATGAAGTATTTGCCGGAACAGTTAATGGGAGCGGCTCAATTACATTAAAAGTAACGAAGAAAAGTTCGGAAACATTATTCCAGAAGATTTTGCAGCTTGTTCAAAGTGCACAATCCGAAAAATCACCTTCACAGCAATTCATTGAAAGGTTTGAAGGAACATATGTGAAAGTTGTTTTAATCACAGTTGCGCTAATGATGTTTTTACCACATTATATTATCGGCTGGAGCTGGAGTGAAACAATTTACCGTGCACTCGTTCTAATGGTTGTTGCATCACCTTGTGCATTAGTTGCATCCATTATGCCTGCTACATTATCAGCAATTTCTAATGGAGCAAGAAACGGTCTTTTATTTAAAGGCGGTGTCCATCTGGAACAATTAAGTAAAATAAAAGTTGTTGCTCTTGATAAAACCGGAACATTAACAAGGGGTGCTCCAGCTGTGACAGATGTTGTCATCGCAGATGGAGTTAACGAAGAGGAATTTTATCAAGCTGTTTATACGATCGAAAGCCAATCAAATCATCCGCTTGCAAAAGCAATTGTAAAGCATATCTTACAAGAAAATGAGAGATTAGAGCGAATTGCAGTTTCTGTACATGAACAATCAGGTTTCGGTGTCGGTGCAATTATTAACAATACAGAATGGAAAATTGGAAAAGCGGATTTTGTGAATAAAGATTTAACAAATTCTTTCCACAGTAATATTGGTCAAACGCTTTCTAAGCAAGGGAAAACGGTAGTTTATATAAAACAAGGAAATGAAATTGCAGGACTAATTGCATTAAAAGATGTTATTCGTGATGAAACAATAATAGCAATTGAAAGCCTGCGGAATGAAGGCATTAAAACAATTATGTTAACAGGAGACAGCAGAGGAACAGCAGAAGCAATAGCGGCAGAATCGAAAGTTGACGGCTTTGTTGCTGAATGTTTACCTGAAGATAAAGTAAATGAGATTAAAAAGCTTGAGAAAGAATCAGGTTCTGTCGCAATGGTCGGTGATGGCATTAATGATGCACCAGCATTAGCCACAGCAAGCGTCGGTGTTGCAATGGGAGAAGGGACAGATGTTGCACTGGAAACAGCAGATGTCGTTCTTATGCAAAATGATTTAACGAAGCTGACAAAGGCTGTCCAGTTGTCGAAAAAAATGAATCGAATCGTGAAACAAAATATTGTCTTTTCAATGATTGTTATTGCATTGTTAATCTGCTCAAACTTCTTACAAATATTAGACCTTCCGCTAGGTGTTATTGGGCATGAAGGAAGTACGATTCTTGTTATATTAAATGGTCTTAGACTATTAAAATCATAAGCTGAAAAAACGATGCTAACAAGTGGCATCGTTTTTTTATTTAATCCATTTATCCCAGCCTTAACGGGCAGTAAG
>NZ_BCVG01000006.1 GCF_001591625.1 Metabacillus fastidiosus NBRC 101226 | reverse complement strand
GAAAAAACCCCACTGATGGAAGTTTCACTTTATCTAACCTTCTGAAAACTATCTTTTATTTTAACATTAATTAGAAGGTGGGACAACAAATTGGAGACACTAAAAAGCGCAGTGCCTTTTTGCACTGCGCTTTCATTTTAATTTATCTAGGTTCAATTAAACCGTATTTTCCATCTTTACGTTTATAAACGACATTTGTCGCATTATTTTCTGAGTTAGTGAAGACGAAGAAATTATGGCCTAACATATTCATTTGAAGGATCGCTTCTTCACTATCCATCGGTTTTAAATCAAAGCGCTTTGTCCGGACAAGCTCTAAAGTATCTTCTTCAAGTGCAACAGCAGATTCTATCTCATCAGCTACACCTGCCGTAAATGTTAATTTAGCTCCTCTTTCACGGGACTTGCGATTTACTTTTGTTTTATGTTTACGGATTTGTCTTTCTAATTTATTTACTACAAGGTCAATCGCAGCATACATATCCTCATTATGTTCCTCAGCACGTAACACAAGGTCCGACATCGGAATCGTAACTTCGATTTTGGATTCTTTATCATTGTAGTATTTTAAATTAATATTCACATTTGTATCAACAGAGTCATCAAAATATCTTTCAAGTTTACTAATTTTTTTCTCAGTGTACTCTTTTAATGCAGGTGTTACTTCAATGTTTTCTCCTCGGATGTTGTATCTCATGGCTAAAACTCCTCCTCTTAACAGGATATGTAGACTTAATTCTACATTTCCCTCTCTTTCTCCTGCTTAAACCTAAAAAAACTGTAAACATTTTGTGAATCTTTTAAAAATTCCGAAAATTTAAAACAGAAAGTGACTTACATAAGTCACTCATGAATAGCAGGTAATAATACCTCCCATTCATCGGTGACCTATAGATTTGTCACGCCATTTAATGTGTCACATAATCCTTCAGCTTGATTTGCACAGATTCCTTCCATGCAAGAAAAGCAGGTGATAATTCACTTTTTACAAATAATTCGTATTCATGAGGCAATAAAACAAGAAGCTCAATACGCTCCACTGTTTCAATAACAGAGTCAAACTTCATAATCTCTTTACGCAAATCATTATTTTCTTCCAAAATTGCAAGGAGAATCGGATTCGATGAATCAATATGATAAAAGGCAGTAATGATATCAATAAGCATGAGCCTGCTTTCATCAAAATGCAAGCTTTGAAAGCTTTCGATCACATAATCAAATCCTTCTTCAATTGTATTTAGAAATTGATAGTAAAAGGCTAAAAGATTATATTGATCAGCCGTCAAAGTTTGCAAATGGTCCACCTATTTTCTCTTATCGTAAAACATGCCGTCAAGACTTGTGTTCTGATATGGATTGACATATTTCTGTGTTGTTGTTTTTGTCTTCTTTAAATTTGATATACTCTTTTGTACTTCCGCTTTTATTTTAATAAATTCAGAATTAATCCGCTCATTCCAAAGTACAATTTGCTTTCCTTTTAGTTGCTCCTCTTCTGTAAAAGGAGGAACGACCTCCTTAAGGAGGTCTTCACGCTCATCCAGTAAGGTAGAAATCTCTTCGATTAATTCATCCCGATCTTCAGGCTTCACTTCGTTTTCCACTAGGTGGAAGAGCTTTTCCGTCAGATCGTATACTTGTCCGACAGCACTCACTATGCTTGTCCGCCTTGACCGTATTGCTGTTGACGAGTAACTTGAATTACCTGCTTCCACGTATCACGAAAATCTGTCACAAGTCCTTCTACTTCCTCTAAAATCCCCGTGTCATTTTTTAAATTTGCTTCCAGTAAGCGGTGATTAATATATTCATACATTACAACCATTTGCTTTGACACTTCAAGCTCCATATTAAGTGTAATCATTAATTCTGTAACGATACTTTGAGCTTTTTGTAAATTCGTATTTTTCGCTTGAATATTTGCTTCTTCTATCGCTTTTTTCGCCTGGCGGATAAATTTTAAACAACCGTTGTAAAGCATAAGTGTAATTTCACCTGGGGCTGCTGTTGTTACTGCATTTTGCTCATAAGCAGCATATGGATTATTGATTGCCATCTCTGTCACTCCTCTTAAATTTTCCTATCTACAATAAGGCCGATAAACTCTGTCATCGCCGAATAAATATCGAGCCATTTTTTTGAAGGTATTTCGCGAATTACTTCTTCTGTGTGATTATCAACTACTGTAACATAATATTCATTTAACTTTTCATGTAACTGAAACTTAATATGTGTATTGGAAGGATGAAGAAAGTCATTAATACTGCTCACCATTTTTTCGAGATCTTCTCTCGTTACAGTTTGCACTGGAGCTTGTGTTTCCTCAGGCTCCTTATATTCATTTCTTGTTAGTAAATCTAAGCTGTGAAGTGCCGACTGTGATAGAATTTTCTCAACAGACATTTAGAACACTCCCTAACTATCTTTTCTACTATTTGTATCGGTTTTTTATAGAAAATGTTTACTATTTAAAAGAAAAAAGACCTCTCCTAATTAGAAAAGATCTCCAGTGTATTTTTATATAAAGCCGAATAAATATCTTCTACCCTCGTTTTTTTCAATTCAGCAATTTTCCCAATAGAAAAGTGAATCATTTGCGGAGCTGTCTGTCTGCCTGAAAAAGGACCTTCAAACGGCCACGGACCATCTGTTTCTGCCATCAGCAGATCAAGCGGACACTGACAGACGAGCTTTTGAATCTCCATTTCATACAGCACATCAGGAGTAACAGAAATATAATAACCATTTCTAATCATCCGCTCCACTGTTTTTTTATCTCCTTTAAACCAGTGAAAATGCGCTTTTTCAATCGAATGTTTTTCAAGCAGGCTGCAAACAACTGGTGCATCCTCATATACCGCATGAAGAACAATCGGTTTATCCCATTTCTTTGCCCGAATGATAAATTGTTCAAGCAATTCAATATAAGGTTCAAGCGAAATATCTTCCTTCCTGCGTAAATAATAAGGAAGACCGACTTCACCGACCGCGATCATCTCATGTTGATGATGATCCATCCAAGAAAGGAGATCTGCTATTTCTTTCTCAGCTGGAACAGACTGTTCCGGATGATAGCCATAAGCAGGCTTTACCTTTGGAAACTGTTGTGCAAGCTCCCTCGTTCTTTTACAAGAATCTAAATCCCATGAAACTGCAATAAGAGCATCTACCGAACTGTCAGAAACAATATTCACAATATCTTCTTTTTCATACTGATCAAGATGAATATGAGCGTCAATTATTCTTTTCATCTAGATTTACTCCATTACTGCTTTAATCTTATGATAAATTTCTCTCTTCCACTCTAAAAACTCATTCTCTAAAAAAAGCTCCTCTGCACGCGGACGTTTAAATGGAATCTTATAATCAGCAACGACCTCTGCCGGCTTGCTTGAAAGAATAATGATCCGGTCAGATAAAAACAATGCTTCCTCCAAATTATGCGTAATAAATAGAACTGTACGACGATTCTCTTCCCATATTGATAAAAGCCATTTCTGCATATCAAGCCTTGTAAGCTCGTCCAGTGCGGAGAACGGTTCATCAAGTAAAATGAGAGGCTGAGGACTTAACAGTGCTCTAATAAAAGAAACACGCTGTTTCATTCCTCCTGAAAGCTCGTCTGGGTATGCATGAATATAAGCTCCTAATCCTGCTTTTTCAATCATCTCTATTGCTTTTTTCTCATCTTTCGGTCCTTTTAACTCCTGACCAAGCAGAACATTTTGCAGGACAGTACGCCAAGGAAGCAAGCTCGGTGACTGAGGCATATAGCTGATTGATCCTGTTTTACTATTTATTTTCTCTCCTTCAAGTATAATTGCTCCGCTGTCAGGTGTAAGAATACCGCCAATTAAAGAAAACAGAGTGCTTTTCCCGCTTCCTGACGGCCCGAGAATCGAAACGAATTCCCCTTCATTTACCTGCAGGTTAAGATGTTTAATAATTTCTGTTTCAGCAAACTTTTTTGACACATCTTCAATCGTTAAAACAGACATATTATTTCGCTCCTTTTGACTGCCAGCGAACAAGCAGCTTTTCAATTAAAATAATGATTCCAAAAAATAATAAACTTAAAAACATAATCGCAAAAATAGCGACAAAAACACGATCCGTCCGAAACGCAGAAGAAGCAAGTGTCATATAAACACCAAGCCCTGCTTTTGCCCCAAGCCATTCAGAAATAACTGCACCCATGATGCTGTATGTAGCGGAAATTTTAAGTCCGGAAAAAATAGATGGAAGGGCATGCGGCAGTTCAAGCTTCCAAAACAATTGCCCCCTTGTCGCCCCTGCCATTCTCATATAATGCTTTAAATCAGGAGCAGTCTGTTTAAATCCATCAAGCGCAGCGACTGTAACTGGGAAAAAGCAGACAAGTGTAATAACGATGATTTTCGGAAGCATCCCAAAACCGAACCAAATAACGAGGAGCGGAGCAAGAACGATAACCGGAACATTTTGCGATAAAATAAGCAGCGGATAAACAGATTCCCTTACAACCGGGATCAAATATAAAATAGCAGCTGTTAAAAGACCAATTGTAATCCCAATTAAAAAACCGCTTGTTCCAAGTTTAATCGTCGAGAATAAATGTCCGGAGAAGCTTGTCCAGCTTTTAATCCCCTCCTGAATAATTTGAGAAGGAGCTGGAAGCAGCCATGCAGGAATCCCTGCTTTTTTTACGACAATCTCCCAAATAAAAAAGAAGAGGATGAGAACGACTAGCGGTCTCCATCCCTTTAATAATCGCCCGCTCATTAACGGTATTTCCCCGTTAAATCAGACATTTTAATTCCTTCAGGCTTATACGAAATTTTCACTTGTGAAATTGCTCCGCTGCAGCCAATCTCAATCATTCTCTCATTTAGCTTTTTCACAATATCCAATAGCTCGGAAAGTTCGCCTTCCATCGTCGTCTCCATCGGATGAACTTCAAAATTTACACCAGAATCAGCAATCACTTTAATCGCCTCATCAACATATGGGATAACATCGTCCCCGCCTTTTATTTTAGGAATAATTTGAATACTTAGAAGTGCATTGCTCATTTTATCTTCCCCTTACTTAGGTAAAAATTCATTTGTAAATGCTGATTTTGTATCAAGCTCTTTTTCTAATACTTTATTTTCAAGCATCCACTTAGCATAGTTTTCCCAAACTTCCTGCTTTTGCTCGCCCCATCTTGGTGCATCATCTTTATAACGAGGTGACAGCCATTCCTGACTTTTCTTCACAAGCTCTGCATCAAGATCAGGATTTTCTTTTATTAAAATATCCGCTGCCTCCGCTGGATTTTCAATTGCAAAATTATATCCTTTTGAAACAGCATTCATGAACTTCTTCACTTGATCTGCATTATCTTTTATCTTTCCTTCATTCGCTACAATAATCGGCGTATAATAATCAAGATTTTTACTGTAATCTGTTAAATAAATCATATTCAGCTTTTCCCCGCGCAGTTCAGCTTCAATCCCTGTCCACGCATAAAAAATCCACGCAAAATCAATATCTCTCTTCACAGCTGTAAAAAAGTCCGTCTCACCCATATTTACAAATGAAACATCATCCACATTCGCTTTTTCCGCATTCATTAACGTCGAAATTACTGGCTTCTCAGCAGGTCCACCCCAGCCACCATATGTTTTGCCTGCAAAATCTTTCGGTGACTTAATATTTTTCTCAACAGGTGAAGCAAATCCAGACGTATTATGCTGAATAATCGCCGCAATCGAAACGACTGGAAGCCCTTGAACACGTGCTTCTGTCACTGTCTCCTGATGACTTACACCAAAATCTGCTTTACCTGAAGCAACAAGCTGCTCAGCCCCTGCCTCACCAGGTAAAATGATATCAACATCCAAACCTTCTTCTTTAAAATAACCTTTCTCCTTCGCCACATACAAACCCGTATGATTCGTATTCGGTGTCCAATCAAGAACAACCGTCACCTTCTCATTTTTACTCTCTGTCTGCTTGTCCTTACCGTTCTCAGCTGACTCCTGTCCGCCTGAACAACCCGCCAGAAGAAGCAATGCGGAAAAAAGTAAAACAGTTAACTTTTTCATCTAACCTTCCTCCTAAAAAATATGTATTTCCTCATTTTCTAGAAAAATAAAAACGCCCGGTAACAAACCGCGCGCATAAAAACATACTTTTATTTATTCATAAAGTGTGAATATGTTTCCTACGCTGGTCTTATCCAGATCAGGTTCAAAGGGTCAGAGCCTCCAATAGACTCACTCTCAACTAGTAGCACTAGTTCCCCTACCATTCTTATTAGTATTTATTTTTCTTATGGATATTATAGCAGAAAGTTGGGGGGATTGCTTGGATTAAAGGTGAACTTTGTCCCATTTTGTAGTGAATTGACAAGTCTGTAAATAATAATAGGGTTTTATTCTCTACTATTACCCTATCCCTTTATACTTCCTTGCTCTACCCTTCTAATTGTAAAATAATAAACAAATTTACCACTTAAACTTAATACTTCCATTATTAGGACTTTTATATTAAGATTAAAATGGGTAATTTTTAACATAACAATCAAACTTCAGGAGGTTTTGTTGTATGAATATTGGAGGAGTTGGAGAAGGGCCAGTATCCCAGTTTGTCGTTATTAATAAACAAATTGCTGAAGAAGTAATTAATTCAAAAATTAGAGACGTCATCAATGACCCAGCTAAAAATATAAGAGAGATTCAAAGACCTTCCCCATTCTCACAGTTTTTAGACATAAAAATATGAAGTCCTGATTTCCAGGGCTTCATATTTTATATCTCTTCCCAAGCAGATTTTAATTCACTTAAAACAGCTTCTAGTTCTTTCAAAACAGTAAGATCACTATCTATATTTGCTTCTATTAATCCTCGATGTACATACTCAATAAGAAGTATTAACTGTTTTCCTCCATCGATACCTTCATTTATCAGTGGTATTATTTCGAGAATTAGCTGTTGTGTTATTTGAAGCTGATTATTTTGTTCCACTATATCTTTATACTTTATAGCTTCCTTTCCCTTTTCCAAGGCTTTTAATGATTCTTCTAAGAGCCATAAAATAAATTTCTTTGGGCTAAGGGTCATTAAACTATTTTCCTTATATAACTTACTAGCCATATTTATATCCATTTATTTTTCTCCTACTACATATATGGATAATATCGGTATAAATATTGTAATATTTACTATTTCCATTAAAAATCCAGGAAAAGAGACGATATAAATAAAGTAGATGATATTTAGGAAAAGAGGTGAAGAAATGAAAATTCACAACCAGCCAGCGATCGCTTTTTCTATTAATCGCTATGAGCGCAATGCTACAAAGATGGAGAAAACGATAGATAAACTGGCAACTGGTTTAAATATTCGTAAGGCTAGTGATAATGCGGCAGGGCTTGCTGTTTCTGAAACGCTGCGTGCACAGGTGAGAGGACTTTCCCAGGCACAGCGTAATATGCAGGATGGGCTTTCTGCTTTACAAGTAGCCAGTGAAGGATTAAATAATGTGAATGGTCTGTTACAAAGAGCACGTGAGTTAGCTGTGATGAGTACGAATGGAACATTAACGGATACCGATCGTCAAGCAAGTCAATTAGAACTCGATCAGCTCATGAAGGGAATTAATGATACAGCTCATAAACTAGAGTTTAATACTAAAAAAATTCTAGGTGAAAATGCTCCACTTATATTGATGATCGGTGCTAATCCAGGACAGCAAATTTCAATAGATTTAATGGATACGAGTACATCAGCACTCGGAATTGACAATGCAAATCTTCTTACATCTGGAGCCTCCTCTAATTTAATTACTAAACTGGATAAAGCAATTTTGGAAACAACTAGTAACCTAACAAAAGTTGGTTCTTATTATAAAGCAATTGAGCATCATATGAAAAATGCTCTAGTAAAGGAGAATAACCTTACTTCTTCTATTTCAAAATTAACTGATTTAGATACAGCTAAAGAAATGATGCAATTTGTCAGTTTGGATATACGCCAAAAAGGGGATCAGTTACTTGTAGTAAAAGTAAATCAAAATACAACTGATGTCTTAAATATTGTTTCTAAGTAATAAATGACAAAGTATTTATTCATAATATTTTATTAATTAAAGCTAAATATCATATAAAAAGATCGAGAATTTTATTTATCCTCGATCTTTTTGTAATTAGTCCCTCTGTTAACCTGCTAAACAAAGAATATAAGATGATTCACCTATATTAAAAGCTAAATTGCTGAGAGAGATAAGTCGATTGTTGGTTAGCTCTTTGAATTGCCTTTTCCATCTCAGTAAATTGTCTCCAATAACGGTCTTCAATCTGAACTAGGCGCTTTTCAAAACTGCTAATTTGAGTACCCAAACTTTTAAGGTTTTTTCCAATCACAAATTGTTCATTTGTAGAATTTGAAGTTCCTGCTCTTTCTCTTACTCTATTCATCCCATTTGCTAGACTATCATAAAGTCTATTTAAAATCCCTTTTTCACTATCTGTTGTTCCGCTGCTTGTAAATAGTTTTTCAATACTTTCAGGATTTTCTTCAATTGCTTTCTTTAACTTCGCTTCATCTATTTCTAATTTCCCACCCGATAAATAATCTGCGGTAGTTGTAATACCAATACTAGTAAGTTGACGGAATTTAGGATCAATTTCGCCGTTATTAACAACTCCATAGAAATCCTGACGCATTTTACTTAAAACACCTGTTAACAACGTATCCCTACGGAGTAATCCACTCTTTGCTTTTTCTTCCCATTGTTCTTGCTGTTTATCAGAAAGTTGTTCACGTTGGTTATCGGTTAAAGGTGTATAACTTCGATAACGCTCTTCGCCAATCTTTTTCTGAATTTTATCGATTAATTCATTATATTTTTCAACGAAAGATTTAATATTATCGAATACTTTACTTGTATCATTTGATAAGTTAATAGCAACACTAGGACTACCAGCTGCTAATGTATCTTTTAAAGTAAATGTAACACCATTCATTTCAAAAGTGTTAGAGGACCTTTGAGTTTTAAGGCCATTAATTGTAAAGATTGAATTCTTTCCATTTGTATCCTCAGCCTCGTTAAACTTAAGAACGTCATTTAAAAACCAGCCAGATGTCTCAATTTCAGGATTAGTTCCATTGAAACTCCCTGTCTCTGTTCTTGTAAGGATTACCCGGTCATTATGAGTATCATATAATGCAGAAACCCCAGCATTTGAAGTAGAAATTTTATTAAGTACAGTATTTAGCGAATCTGTGCCTTCAACAAAGATCTTTTCATCTACTTTTCCTTTTGATGTATGAGTAGATAAATCAACAGAAAAATAATTTTGTTTATAAGAAACTTTTACTTCTTTATCTGCTCCAATTGGTGAAGAAAATTTAATTGTTCCCATGGTATTAATTTCTGCAAAACTAGGATTACTGGTATTACCATCTTTATAAAATTTGTTTCCTTTATTCTTATATGTTACTCCGTCAATCTTAATTTCAATACTGTCATCAGCCTGGGAAATAGAACCTTTAGTTAAATGAATCTCCTCTAATGGTTCAGAAGATTTAAAAGTATCTACTCGATTTTCGGCTGCGTAATCAACTTTAATAATACTACCTTGCCTAATCTCTTCATTAAATTCCAGCCTGCCATCTTTATTTACAAGAACTTGACTAGTACCATCATTTGCGAAATTATCTGTTACGACTTTGAAAGATTTTCCATTTACTTCTATTGATACATCTACTTCTAAATCTGTAGCAGGGTCAGCAGCAAGATTTTTCAATTTAACATCATCTTTTAATGTTAAATTGAAGACTGTTCCATTAGATGATGCAGATATTACCTGCGATTCTGTACTACCTAATTCCCATTTAAAACTTGAACCATTAACAAAACTAGATTCTGATCCATATAGGCTCTTTGTTACATCGACTTTAGTAGCACCAGAAATATTACCATTAGCCTTCTTATTCACTTTAGACGCAGCAGTCGCTAATTGTTCTATTTCAGAAATATTATAAGATGATAGCGCTGCCGAACCTTTAGCAGTTGCAGTAACTTTGCTTTCATCTGAAGATGAAGTTGTTCTAACACGATATTTATCCGTGAGTTTCATATCAAATGTAAGATTACGGAAAGACATCATAAGACTGTTCATTTCTCTATAACCATCTCGTTGCCATTCTAATATTTGTCTTTTTTGTTTCATTTTATCTAAAGGTATGCTTCTTGCTTTCATCATATCTTTAACAATAGAATCAATATCCATTCCACTTGCTAAACCGCCTATTCGTTGTACCATTTTAACACCGTCCTGTTCTTTTTATAGTTGATTACTTTTCGACCTCTCATGATTGAATAAACAGAAACTATTTCCATATAAATGGGTTGTTTTATTCTTCTTACAATAAATGCATCTCTAGCCTTTATATCGGAAGTAAATAGAAACTATTTAATGACTTTACAAGGAAATGGTTGAAATAGGAAAAAGGTCATAAAAAAAGAAACTCTAAAAGAGCCTCTTTATATTTTAAATTTATTCTCATTAAATTCTATTACCGCTCATCTAACCAGAGAAGGGAATTAATAGTTAACAATGTTTTTTAAAAATATTAAGAAATTATATAAGGATTAAATGTCTGTTCCAGCTGTATTTTCATCTCTTTATACATAGGGATAATTTTAAATTCTATTACTTCCTGCACATTCATATAGTTCTTGGACTCATATGCATTAACAGCTATATTTAAACTCCCTCTAATATTGTCTATGATCACTTCATCAATTAAAATTTGATCAGGTAAACATTTCAATGAAGATTCTATTGAAAAAAAAGCTTGAACAATATCTCTGAATAAAGAAATTGTATCTTCAAATTTCCCTTCACTAATTTGTTTTTGTACATGCTCTAGACCTTCTAGAACAGTTTCTTGCAGGTCTAATGATTGTCTCATTATATCTATACTTGTTTCCATATTATCTCCTTATAATAAAGTTTATTTAAAATTTAACAAAACCATAGAACTGAAGTCTTCATCTACATTAACTAAGTAATGATTTTAAAAAAGTTTCTATAAAAAACATAACGACTCAACTTTCATATTTTTATGTAATTAGTTCCACTTATCTCCTCTTATATCAATTTCTATAGAACACTATTATGAAATGAAGTAAGAATCTACTTGTCACTTCTCTTTACCTATTGGTCATTATATATTCACACAAAAATAAGTCTTCCTCTTCATCAATATCATACGACCGGTTCCTCGGCATGATAAATGCTACTGTTTCATCTGTTAAAAACGTCTTTGTTTTATTTAACCAATCTGTCTCAGCAATATAAATAGCCCCATTTAAAGCATACACTGGAGGAAGATCTTGTCGCTGTGTTATTAATTCCTTCTCTGAAAGAAGTTGTTTCATTCTATCCCTTTCTTGTAATATATACATCCAATATGGAGATTTCTCAGGCTCGCTTACGCTAACACATGACGGAGCTCCTGCATTTATTACCTTCTCAATACAACTATCAATGTCTTCGGCTAGTCTAAACGGAGATGTAGGTTGAAGCAGAATAACGTAATCATATCCAGATAATTCGTTTATTGCATGAATAACTGGAGCAATTCCTGGAGTTGTATCCTCAGCCAAATGTTTAGGGCGAATAAATGGAACATCACAGCCGTACTTTTTTGCAACTTCAATAATTTCTAAATCATCCGACGATAATATGAGTCTGTCAATGTATTTTGATTTTTTTGCTTCTTCAATCGTCCATGCTATTAACGGTTTTCTAGCTAACTCTCTTATATTTTTACGAGGGATTCCTTTTGAACCACCTCTTGCTGGTATAATAGCAAGAATTGTCTTTCCATTGATCATGAAAACACTCCTCTAAAGTCTCCATTTGCTTTTTCATAATCATTCTTCTGACCAATATCTAACCAGTATTCTCTCAAAGGAAAGGCAGCAACTTCTTTCTGAAGAGTAATAACCCGTTTAAAAAGATCTGGCATATCATAGAATTCATCCTGCGGTATAAGCTTTAAAACTTCAGGATTTAACACATAAATCCCCGCATTCACAAAACTCTTATAGACCGGCTTTTCTAGGATTGATAATAATTTATGATTTTCAGTTTCAATAACTCCATATGGGATTTGATATTCATATTCACGTACGCACATAGTAGCTGTTGCCCCTGTTTCATAATGAAAATCAAGCAAATGTTCATAATTAATTTTCGTTAACAAATCTCCATTCATCACAAAAAAAGGTTTGTTGGGTTTTTCTGACAAAAGCGAAAGAGCCCCTGCTGTTCCTAATCTTTTATCTTCCACGATATATTCAATATTTACTCCAAGGCGCGAACCATCCTGAAAATAATCCTTAATAGTTTCCTTTTTATAATTAACCGATATAATAAAATTAGTGAAACCAAAATTTTTGAAACTTTCTATAATAGTTTCTAAAATAGGTTTGTCGCCTACCTTCAACATTGGTTTTGGAATGTCATTAGTTAATGGACGAAGACGAGTTCCTAGTCCTCCAGCCATTAAAATAACTGTATTTTCTTTTTGTAATACTTGTACACTATCATCTGAAAAAATAATGTTATGAATTTGTTTTTTCTTATTTACAATTGGCAATTGTTTTAGTCTTCTTTTTTTCATTAGGTGTTTATAATAAAATGCCCTCTTCCCCGCTGTTTCGTATATCGGTGATTCATTCATCACCTTTTCAATTGGGGTTTCAAGTGACATACCCTTTAAAATTCCTCTGCGAATATCACCATCAGTTACAGTTCCCAACAAGTGCATATTATCGTCTATTACTACAGCAAATTGTAGAGCGGATCGATCAATTATTTCCATAGTTTGAATGATCGATGTTTTAGGATTGATTAAAATCGATTTCCATTTAGTCAATATTCACACTTCCTTAGTCCTAAAGCCTTTTTATTAGATTCACTATACATCTTCTAATATTTAATAATTTTACTCACGCATTTATAAACATTTTCTAATACATCAGCCATAAAAAACTGATTTCCGCTTCTTTGAACTAAAGTTATATTACTGATTTTATCTGATACAGTATTCACTATATTAGAATGCAATTCTTCCATATATGGAGTGATAATAGGAAAGTAACTTCCAAGCTTGTAGGAATAACTTTTCTCTATCAATGTATCTTCGCTTACAATTCCCATTGTAATAAGTTCTTTAAAAATTATTTCTTCAGCAATAGCTATATTATCCTCACTTAAGACTTCAACACTACATCTAAACTGATCACTCTTTTGAAAATTGTTATATAAAGTTACCCTAAATGTTCTCATTATAGGATCGTAACAAGTTACATATTGTCTATCAGTTAAAAAAGGTTTATTACATATAAAATGGTATAAGTATGTCGCCCTTTTTAGGTTTTGATTCGACTCATTTTTCAATGACTCAATATTAATAATTTTATATCTTTGAGCAAGAAGGTGAGTTGGAGCTGTCCAAACAATATGGGATATATTCTTTAAACATTCATTACCCTCTCCTAGTATCAATTCACTAATATTCCCATCTTTTAATTTAATATCAGATATTGATGTGTTTTTAAGGATCTTTATCCCTTTATTCCCCATTTTCTCTTCTAACATTTTAATCCATAAATTTATTCCACCCTCTACAGGATAGAAATAAGTTATTGATTCATTAATTATTGGGGATCTCAAAGAGAGTCTAAGATCAAAGAACTTTATTTTTTTAAATTCCTTTGTTTTCTTCTCATCAAAAGCAATAATGCGTGGATTAAATACGAGCTTAAAGGCATCCTGCGATAGCTTTTTCAAAGATACACCGAAAAATTTATAAGAAATTTGATCAAAAACTTCTCTCGTTAAAGTTTCTCCAAATAAATCCATTATCTGCTCGTATGCATTAATATAATGTAATTTAGGCTCCAAGTTACTATTAAATAAATCTATTAACATCTTACAATATTTTTCTTTACCATAACTAGTAATATCAATAGATGAGCTTTCATTATTAAGATTATTATTAAAATAATTTCCCGGCTTAAGATAGGAGAAACGCAACCATAAATTCTCATTATAGAGCTGTTTAGGAAACAAATATTTATTTATTTCCTCATTATACGTCAATGCAGGTATATGAGTGCCTTTATCAAACCAATATTGATTATCATAATGGTCACTTCTTAAAAGCCCACCTAGTTCATCACTATTCTCTATTAATACTACATTTTCAAATCTATCTTTCAACATTAGCGCCGCTAATATACCAGCGATTCCTCCACCAACTACTACAGTACTTGAAGCCATATTAAACCTCCTGACCAACCATTTTATTTTTTTACTCCTATGATTAGCCACTCTATAATACGTTGCTCGAGATTATTATAAGTTCTTTCTAGTTTTTCTAGTTCAACGACTTCAAATTTGTCAAATAATTTATAAACATCTTCTTTAGAAGTAACCCTAACAGTACCTTTATTACTTAAAGGTCCTTCTGTAGGAATCCATGTGTTATAATCAATCTTTTGACCAGTCTGATCTCCCCAACAGTTTGTTGCAAATGTCCGACTAAATATTTTCCCATCATTTTTCAGTACACGGTAGATTTCGTTATATATTAACAATGAATTTTCAAATGAGTTACAACTAACAGCTTCGATATCAATTACTGCATCAAATGTTTCATTTTCATATGGCAACGATATAATATCACCCACTATTAACTCTCCATTCCAATTGGAAATTTCAAAATCCAGCCTATTTTTCGCTTTATTAACAGCAGTTTTAGAGCCATCTACTCCATAAACCGAGAAACCCTCTCTTGCTATATACCATAGATTAGCTCCTGTACCACAACCAACTTCTAATATTTTTATTTCTTTTCTATTTGTATATTGATAAAAATTCCGCGCAATAAAACGAATTAGATCTTCAGAAGGATACTTTCCCCATTCTTGATTTTGGAATACTCGTTCCCATGTTTGGTCCCATGCCATTATTCATTCCTCCTAATTCTTAACGATAAAACAATATATAGTTTTCTTTTTCAGAACTTTGTTTAGTATATTCTGTTCTAAATTGATCATAAGCAGATTGATTATGCTTAAAATTTCCAATATAAAAAAGCTCCTCATTTTTTGAGAACCCTCTCTTAAAAAAAAGAAGTGAATTGTTCTCTAAGCAATCATTGCCACCTCCTAGATATAAAATATTAATATTTATTTTTTTGCAAAATTCAGCAAATTCATAAATAAGTAAGTTAGCAACATTTTTGCTTCTTCCTTCTTCATTCGAAGCAGATAAATGATACTCCCCCACATAACCACTGATAAAGAAAATTGAAGATCCTATTACTTGATCGTTTTCATTTTCTACACTTAATAAATAAACATTCTTACTCTTTATCAATTGAATAAAATAATTTTTATTAAAAAAGTAATCTTCTTCTGCAGCTTTTTCATTCATTAATACCGTATATAATCTGATAAACTCATTAATATACTTCTGAGATTTAGAAAACGTAATACGTAAATTACTTTTTTTCGCTTTCCTTATAGCAGTTCGTACACGAGTACTAAACTTAGAAAATAAATCCTCAGCTTTTAGATCAATATAAACTGTCGGTCTATTTTGAAAAACTTGTCCGTAATACTCTAATTGATTTTTTAACAATGGATGAAAACGAATAAATTCTACTATAACTTCTTGATTCGAACACCACTTTTTATAAATTTGAATAGATTCTTCAATAAAGTCTTTATCGCCTAAACATATAGGTCCTCCATATCCATAGGGAGATTGAATATCGTAATAAGAAGTATTAAATATTTTCCCAAAATGAAAAGCGTGATAGAAAACCATCCCTTTATTTTCCAAAACGAAAAATATAGGCTCTATATCCTTTTTATATAAAGCATCATTTATTACATATTCAGGATGAAAATAATATGATTGCATCTCTGTTGGTAATTTATTAAATACATGTATTGCTTCCTCCTTACATAAAATCATGATAGTATTATTTCCTCATCTTCATTAAAATCTTTTATTGCTGAAGAACCTCTTAATTCCCAATATTTTAGTGGTGTTATACCGCTTCCAGGTCTTTTAAATGTTATATTCTCTTCTGTTAATACTTCACCTTGTTTAATTTTTTTCTTAGCAACGATACTTTTACGTGCTATATTAATATTTCTCAATTCAGATATAGAAGGAATTTTTATTCCAGTTCCTTTAGCTTCTTCTATCTGGCGAATACTTTGTACCATTTGAATCAACTCCTCTGGACAAAGAGATGCTTGATGATCTGGACCTTCTGCATTTTTATCATGTGTAATATGTTTTTCTATAACAGATGCTCCTAATGCAACTGCTGCAATAGTAATTGCAATTCCTTCTGTATGATCCGAGTATCCTACTGGTAATTCAAAAGCTGTTTTCATAGTGTTCATAGCTAAAAGATTTACATCTCGAATAGGTGCAGGATATTCAGTTGTACAGTGAAGTAAAGTAACCTTTTCTTTTAAAATTTGCTGACCTTCCTTAGAAATAAATGCTGCTTTAAACGCTTCAATAGATGGATTCTCTTCCTTCTGTAAAAGCCCAAAAGCAATTATTCCAAGAGCAGTTTCTATCTCACCTAATGTAGCCATCCCCGTTGATAGAATAATCTTCGGTCTTTTCTTTGCAATATGGAGAATCAATGGAGCATTTGTAATCTCCCCAGAAGGAATTTTAATCAGTCTTAATAATAGTTTATCTAGTAAAAAATCAGCACTTTCTATATCAAACGGTGTCGAAAGAAATTCTATATTTCGTTTATCACAATAGGCTTTTAATTCTTTAAATTGAGTAAAAGATAATTCAAGCTTTTTCACCATATCAAATTGTGACTCTTCCTTCCCTGTTGTTCCAATTTGATATTCAGCTTTTGGAGCTTGAATACTAATCACATTTTCCGTTTTAAATGTCTGAAATTTCACAGCATCAGCCTTAGCGTCTACTGCAATGTCTATAAGTCTTTTCGCAAGTTCAATATCACCGTTGTGATTAACACCTGCTTCAGCAATAATATACGTCCTCATATATGCTTAGAACTCCTTAAGTCAAAAAATTTTTTCAATGGAAATTCTGTAGTCCTTTTAATAATTTCTATGATTTTCTGTGTCGTATTTCCATCCCCATACGGATTAATCGTTGAAGAGAAATCATTTTTTAAAGCATATTCTACATTACTAATAATTTCTTCTTTTTCTACATTTACATCAATGATCGAAGAAGCTTTTATTCTCCCAGTTTGTCTATTCCCAATGTTGACTGTAGGTTTTTTAAATGAAGGTACTTCATATAACCCACTGGACGAGTTACCAATAACTGCATCCACATATTTTAAGGCACTCAAATATTTGAGCTGTCCTAATGAATCAAATAGCATAGAATTTTTTTGTACTTCACAAAACATTTGTATTTGCTGATTAATATCTCTTCCACCATTATCCGCATTTGATTTTGTAAAAATAATTCCCAAATTAAATTTTTGTAATAGTTCTTCTAATGCTTGTAGGATAGTTTGAATCTGTTTAGAAGTAGAATGCAATCCATTAGTAATTGGATGAAACGTAACTAGGACATTTTTTTCTTGAAATTGATAATTTAGTTCCCTTGATAACTCTTGTTTCGAAAGAAGTTTTAATTTTTTTATATTATCAATCCCTAAGCTTCCTACATGATAAACTGAGTTAGGGTCCTCACCAAGTTGGATAATTCTTCGATAAGAATCTTCATTTGTAGCAAAATGAAGATGAGACATTTTTGTGATACTATGACGAATTGCGTCATCATAAGCACCTTCTGTAATGTCTCCACCTGCAATATGTGCTATAGGAATTCTCATAACTAGAGAAACTTGTGCTACTGCCATCATTTCAAAGCGGTCACCCAGAACAATTAATAAATCTGGCTTCAAACGATCAAACGCATCTGTAAACCCAATTGTCGCCAATCCCATCGACTTTGCTACTCCAATGGCTGTATCCGATGACAAAAGTATCTCCACTTTTTCATTTATTACAAAGCCGTCCTCTTCAATTTGTTTATATGTCAAACCAAACTCAGGAGACATATGCATTCCAGTCACAACTAGCTGAAGTTCAAGTGCACTATCCCCTTCAATTTCCTTCATCAACCAATACAATAATCCATATTCAGCACGTGTACCAGTAACCACACATATTTTTCTTTTAGTCATAGCTCTCTCCTTTCACTGGAGTAGATGGAATATTAATGACTATTTTGTTAAGATGATTGGTCATAGTAAGATCTGCTTTTGGACAATGCATGTAAGGAGCTAATTCAGAAAGTGGTGACCATATCGGTCGTGCCATAACACCTTCGGCATTCAAAATTCCCAGTACATTATCGCGCTCATGCTTCTGTGGATCAATCAATATTGCTTGCAACCAGTAATTGCTCATTTCAAAAGAATTTTCTTTAAATACTTTCACACCATTTATTTTTTTTAGTAACTGGTGATATTGCTTTGTAAGTTGCCTTTTTGAGGCAAGAAAATCATCCATTTTCTCCAATTGGGCATATCCTAATGCTGCATTAATATTAGGCATTCTATAGTTATAACCAATCTCATCATGATAATATTCCCATTGATGCGGTATTTTAGCAGTTGTTGTAATATGCTTGGCATAGTCGGCAAGCTTTTCATTATTTGTTAATATAGCCCCACCGCCACCAGTGGTCATAATTTTATTACCATTAAAACTAAGGGCACTGACAACCCCAAATCCACCTGTATGCTTTCCTTTATAGTAAGAACCTAATGACTCAGCTGCATCTTCTACAAGAATAAGATTATATTGCTGACATATATCAATTAATGGATCAAGGTCAACAGAATGACCAAATGTATGCATTGGAACAACTGCACGTATGATACGCCCTGTTAACTTATTAATAAGCTGGCCATTTTTAAATTCACCAATATCATGAATATGTTCTTTAAGTTTCACAGGATCTAATCCTAAAGTTTTTTCAGACACATCAACAAAATGTGGAATAGCATTTAAATAGGAAGCAGCATTGGCTGTAGCCACAAATGTCAGCGCAGGCATAAATACTTCATCATTTTCTTTAACACCCGCAACTTTAAGAGCAATATGCAAAGCCGCAGTACCATTCACAACGGCAACGGCTCGCTTAACTCCTGTATATTCAGCTAATTTTTTTTCGAATTCATTAACATATTTTCCAACAGAAGAAACCCAGCCAGTTTTAATACAATCCGTAACATATTCGATTTCTTTCTCATTAAATGTCGGTTCATGAAGCGCCACATAATCTTTATTTCCGTAAATAGCTTTTATTTCACTTGCTATTTCTCTCCATTTTTCATTCATATATTATATACATCTGCCTTATATTGAGATAAATTTACTGGATCAGAAAACCAATTTACCGTTTCTTTAATACCGCGTTTAAAGCCTTCTAAACCACCGTATGAGGGCTCCCAATCAAGTAAGCCTTTTGCTTTTTGATTGTCTGCCCAAAGTCTTTCTACCTCACTTTTATCAGGACGAAGACGAACTTCATCTGTCTCAATTTCAATCTTTTTATTCATTACTTCCGCAATTACTTCTGCTGTTTTACCGATGGAAATTTCATAATTACTCCCAATGTTAATTACTTCACCAATAGACCTATTACTATTCATTATCGAGATAAATCCACTTACAGTATCTTGTATATAGTTAAAATCTCTTGTCGGGCTTAACGCGCCAAGTTTTATTTTTTCTTTACCCGATGCTAATTGTGTAATTATAGTTGGAATTACTGCACGTGCAGATTGACGAGGTCCATATGTATTAAATGGACGAATAACTGCAACTGGTGTCTCAAATGAACGATAAAAAGATAATGCCATTTGATCAGCTCCAATTTTAGAAGCAGAGTATGGTGACTGACCTTGTAACGGATGATCTTCATTAATCGGGACATATTGAGCTGTTCCATACACTTCACTCGTTGACGTATGAATAACTTTTGAAACACCAAGATCACGAGCCGCCTGTAGTACATTAAGCGTTCCTTTTATATTTGTATCCACATACGTCTCTGGTGAATGATATGAATAAGGAATCGCTATTAATGAAGCAAGGTGTAATACTATATCGCACCCTTTCATTGCCTCTTTCACACCATATGGATCACGAATATCACCTGCAAATACATCAAGATTTTTTTTTACATCTTCTACAGTAGAATCAAGCCATCCCCACGAATTAAAGGAATTGTAATAAACAAAAGCACGAACATCATAGCCCTGTCTTACTAATGATTCAGTTAAATGAGAGCCAATAAAACCATCAGCTCCTGTAACTAATACTTTTGAAGCACTACTAACCATCCTAAAAATTCCCCCTTCCGAATCATTTATAAAAATTTACTATTTCAAAATAATTATACATTTTAATATATCAACATTTTATATAATCAATAATTAATTATATAAATTAACATAAGTATTTTTAATAATTGGAATACCCTTAGTATATTAAATATCATTTTCTAAAGCTTCTTTTATATATTTTTCAATTTTCTCCAAACAAACAATAGTTGGAGCTAGCATATTAATTTGAATCTCTCTATTCTTTATTAAATTTTTAGTATTAATAATCTGTTCTATATTATTAATATCCCATAGAGTTTTTACAACAACAGATTGGAGATTATGTTTTAATAAATCATGCTTTAATATCTCATTCATAATTACATTCGTTTTTTGCAATTCTTCTACAACCTTTGTTAGCTTTTTCATTGTACTTGAATGAGTAATTTTTAATTGTTTAATTTTTTCTAACTGTTTTATACACTGTTCCTTAAATACACTAAAGTATTTTAGCTCTTCACTAAAAGCATCTCTCATACAATTTCTATCTACATTATAGGTATCAATATTTTTCACTATTTCTTTTAGTGATTCAATATCTTCCAAACAGTAAGTATCTATCGTTTCCTTTAAAGACTTTTGCACAGTCGAATTAATTTTAGCGCCACCTTCAGTAGCATTAATAACAAATAATTGATGGTTACTAATTTGTGCTTCAAACCATTGTTTAAAATATACCCATATAAAAGTTGTTCTTACTTCTCCACCATAGTAGCCTTCTATTTCATAATCTTGAAATAACCGTTTGCTGTCATTAAGATTAAGTTTATCATCATAAATAGTACCTACTGCATGAGACTGACCCTCATTAGTACCAAATGCTAAGTCCTGTCCAACAAGAATAATAGGCTGTGCACCTAAATGCATCGCTAATCCAAATGCTACATGCGCACAGGAAGATCCCATTTCAATAAAACTATCATTTTGCATTCCTAGAATACCTTGTAACCAACTATATTCAGAAATTCCTTTCCTCATTGGTAAAATAATATCTCCTTGAAAACTTGAAAAAACACGAGAATCTAACAATGGAGGACCCACTAATGTTACTTCTTCGGGAATATTAGCATCTTGATAAAAATAATCATAAGTTTCTTTTCCTCGTTCAACAGAACATACAAAGTCAGGAGTAATCCCTTCCATTAGTAATTTATTAACTATAGTATCTACTGCAATAATCACTGCTTTATGTGCAGTTCTTTTTAGTTCCTGTATATTTTTATTTAATGATGGACCAGCTGATACAACAATAGCAGGCTTGCCTTTAAATTTATCTTTTAATTGAGCAGTATCTTTTGATCTTTGTAACCATTTCAAATTCTTAAGATTATTCTTTAATCCGTCTAAACCATCTTCTATGCTATTTCCTATTGACAAGATAACATTCCTAACTACTTCCCTAATAATTTGTACAACATCCTTGACTGTCCCCAATTCATATTTTCTATAATAATCCGTCTGATAAAAATTAATATTTTTTGCTAACGCAATTGAGGAATATCCAGAAAAGAAATTGCGAAGAAAATCACTTAACTGCTCTATATGATCTGAAAATAAGATAACATTTTTATTTTGAAAAATATCTAAATTTTTATGATGTAAAACATGATTAAAAAAGGATAAATTAGGTTCTATAACTACCAAACATGACTCCTTATTTACTTTGTTATATAATTCCTTTATTTCATAAATAGAATTAATTCCTATTACAAAAACAATCTCTCTTTTCAATAAATTACTTTCATATGATTTGTCGTAAAAATCTTCTATTTTATAAACTTTTCCCACCATATCTTTAAAATACTCTATTCTAGAATTTTCCGAAGAGATGAATTCATGCGTAATAGAGGAAGATGTCAAACTTCCAATCCAATGCATCTCATTTTTCTGTAAAATATCAATATTTTTATTAATAAACATGTGATCACCTCTAAGCTCATTTATTGAAATTGATTTTTAATATATTGTATAGTGGATGCGTTTTCATCCCTTTTGAAGAAGTTTATTGAATTGAATGTTACAGTTAAACGCCAGTTCATATAAAAGATATACATTTCTATTTGGCATATATAGAGAAATGTTGCCGACTGGCGACTCTGTAAAGGAGAAGACAGAGGCGAATATATTAAATCAAATATTCTCACTAAATCTAAAAGAGGACCGAGGAAATTCCTCGATCCTCTTACTTTGATCATTAACGTAATAATTGTAGCACACCTTGTGGTTGTTGGTTCGCTTGAGCTAACATCGCCTGTGCAGCTTGAGAAAGAATAGAATTCTTAGTTTGATTCATCATTTCTTTCGCCATATCTACGTCACGAATACGAGATTCGGCAGCAGTTAAGTTTTCAGAAGATGTATTTAAGTTATTAATTGTATGCTCTAAACGGTTTTGAACAGCACCAAGTTTTGCACGTTCAGAAGATACAGATTTAATCGCTTTATCTAAGCTTTCAAGTGCATTTGACGCACCAGCCTGCGTAGAAACATCAACACTTGAAATTCCTAATGCTGCTGAACGCATATCATTCACACCAAAAGTGATTGTTTGTCCTTTATTTGCACCAATTTGGAATGTCATTCCACCATTAGCTGATGCATCAGTTTGAGCAGCTGATAATCCTAAGTCCTTAACTGCTGTTTCTCCTGATTTATCAGATAATTTAATCGGACCAGTTTCACTGATAATTTCAAAACGTCCATCGCCTGTAACATTTACTCTTACATCAGAAATAAATCCTGGATCTGCTACAGAACTAGCACCTGCAGTAGTATTAGCACTCTTAATAGCTGTATTAATAGCAGACTGTAACGCAGTAGCTGCGTCTGACATAGAAGACGTTCCGTTTGTAATAGAAGCTGTAAGTTTAACGTCCATTGTCACACCATTAATGTCTGCAGTAAAGCTAGTTCCTGCTGTAACTGTTGTACCATTATAATTGTTCGTTCCAGTAGTTGATGTACCTACCCCACCAAGAGATTCATTTAATACTCCAGCTGAT
Source organism: Metabacillus fastidiosus NBRC 101226 (assembly GCF_001591625.1). Lineage (GTDB taxonomy): Bacteria > Bacillota > Bacilli > Bacillales > Bacillaceae > Metabacillus > Metabacillus fastidiosus. Next base: position 62,483 of record NZ_BCVG01000006.1, on the reverse strand, counting down.
CCAGCTGTAATTTTAGAATTTGTACCTTCAGAACCACTAGTTAGTGTAATTACACCAGCAGTATTATAACCACTTACGTGAGCAACACCACTGCCAGATTGATCGATAGCCTCGTTAATCTTGCTAACGATTAAATCAAGTGCTTTTTGTTGAGAAGTAGCATCAGCGCTAGCACCACTTTTAATAATGTTACGCTCTTCTGTACTTAGGTTCTGCCAGTTTACAGTAATATCAGTGCCATCAACATTGATAGTTTCAGCTACGAAAGATGCTGAAAATGCAGATGATGAAAGTGTATGAGTAGCAGAAACAGTAATTGTCCCAGCTGCTAATTTACCCACGCTAGTACCAGTTGTTGTGTTTTGACCAACAGAAGCACCGCCAGCAGATTTCAAGTTACCATTTAATAATTTTTGAGTATTGAACTCAGTTGTATTACCAATACGATCGATTTCTTGTTTTAATTGTGTTACTTCGTCTTGAATCGCTTTACGGTCTTCAGCTGTGTTAGTCCCGTTTGCAGATTGGTCCGCAAGTTCGCGCACACGTTGTAGGATGTCGTGAGTTTCGTTTAATGCACCCTCAGCTGTTTGGATTAAAGAGATACCGTCTTGAGCATTTTTAGAAGCTTGGTCTAAACCACGTACTTGTGCACGCATTTTTTCAGAAATTGCAAGACCTGCTGCATCGTCTCCTGCACGGTTAATACGAAGACCTGAAGATAATTTCTCCATAGATTTTGCTTGTCCACTAGATGCAGTGTTTAATTGGCGGTGTGTGTTTAACGCCGCGATATTGTGATTAATTCTCATCTTTTATTTCCTCCTTGAGTTTTAAAATCATCCACGTCCTTGTGAATGAAAGTTTAGTTAGAAAAAACACTTTATTTATTAGTATAGAATGTTTCTTCTTTACACTATTATTATCGTCAGTATAAAAAATTGTTTAATAGTTTTTTAATTATTTTATATTTAAATTGATAATTTTTTTCTTTATTTATTAACACGAAAAAACCTCAAGCTTTTTACTTAAGGTTTAGGGATTGTTTCTTTATTTGATCAAGTAGATTTAATGAGATAGAAGCCGCTTCATTATTAGATTCTTGTATCGATAAATAAATTTCTTTTCTGTGTATTTCAATATTTTTTGGTGCGCTAATACCAAGTTTAACTTGGTCACCACTAATGGATAGAACAGTAATTTCTATATCATCACCAATCTGTATTGCTTCATTTGTTTTTCTTGTCAATACTAGCATGCTTCCACCTCCTTATTTTAATTGTGTTTGAGCAAATAAATTATGTTTTATTGAATATTTTTGCTCATTCAAAATGATTTGTTTCGCTTTGTTTTGGTTACGATTAACAATAAGTGGGGCTTGGAGATTTGCAGTTGTCTCTTCAAAACGTTCTTTTACAGTTAAAATTGTATATACTTCCACATCTTTTTCACTCTTGATTTCTAATATTTCTTTATCTGATTCCGATAAATCAAATTCATAATCCGCCGTAAATTGAAATGGATTAACGACAACAAATCCAAGTTCTGCTGTTTGCATTGATTGTAATATTAAAAAGGGAGAGCCCTGTTCAAGCGGGATCAGAATAAAATCTTTCTCATCATTAAATCCGGGAATCCCTTGCTCAAATTTTAAAATTTCATTTTCTTCTATACTAATTTCTCCATGATACTTCGTCTGAATCATCATATTTATTCACCTTCCCTTCTATTATGCCTTTATATCCACATTTATAAAATCAATTTCAAGTTCGTTTCTTTGAATTAAATTAATATCCACTTTCCCTGGATAGTAATCAACAATTGGTTTATTTGGTTTTGATTCTATTATAGGTTCATTTCGCTTAACATCTATATTCACTTTCGCTGGTTCAAATTGAATTTTCACACTACCGGCTGATGGAATAAATCCAATATTGAATTCCTTCATCGGATTTACACTATTTGTTTTTGCTTGCTCAGCAAGTGGATTGCCACTATTCTCAATCTTCATTAATTCATCACCTTGCTGTGCACGTCTTGCTATTCCTTCTAGTAAATCCTGCTTCCCTTGCTGTGCCGCTTCCTCAATTCGTCGCGAAATATGTTTAAGATCCATATCTGCCCAAGCCTCTGTCTGGTCAATTGTTAACTTTGACGGAGTAGTTTCAATTGTTAAATCTGCCTTTGGCTGTTGAATTGACAAATCAGCTTGAGGCTGTTGTGTCTCTGTTCTAGTATTTGTCGTTTGGATACCTATTCTTGCAAATTGACTATCTAATCTAATTTGAGGCATTTGCATTATAATCCACTCCTATCAAGAAAAGCTATCTTCGTAAAAAGATAGCTTATCGTAAAAAGTCTATTAATGTAGGTTGAATAATTCTTGAACTTGCTGCAAGCGATGCACGATGAATGCTTTCTTGTATAGTTAAATTCGTAATAGCACGTTCCATATCCACATCTTCATTTTCAGATAGAATACGGTTTGCAATAACTTCCTGATTCCCTAAACGATCATCAATCAATTCAAGACGATTGTAACGAGCACCTAATCCAGAACGTTCTGCAGATATTTTCTCAGAATAAGCATCTAAATCTCCTAATAGCTTATCAAGATCACCGCTATTATCTTTAAAAGCTTTTATGATATTGGAAAGCGTCCCATTGTCACCTAATAACTCTTCTCCAAATACATTCTTAGGATTAATATTTACCTTTAGTGAAACACCTTTTGAAACTTCAATATTAAAATCAGCTGGTTGTAGATCATTACCGTTCCTATCTTTAAAGAACTCAGTCGATCCTCCATTTTTCTTTATCGGGGGATTAAGGGTATTAGCTCCATTAAAAATATAACGTCCGCCAACTTGTGTGTTAGCAACTCCAATTAAATCCTCTCTAAGTTGCTCAATTTCTGTTGCAATTGCTCCTCTACTCTCATCACTATTAGTTCCATTCTTTCCTGCAACAAGTAGTTCTCTAACACGATGTATAACTTGTGTAGTATGCTCAATCCCTGCCTCAGAATTCTCAATCCACGTATATGCTTCTGATAAATTACGCTTATATTGCTCAACTTCTGTTAAATTAGTCCGATAAAACATCCCTTTAATAGCTACAACAGGGTCATCTGATGGTCGAGAAATTTTCTTTCCACTATGAAGCTGCTCTTGATATTTACTCAAATTTGCATAACTGCTGCTCAAATTTCTTAAAGAATTACTAGCAAGCATGCCTTGTGTAATACGCATTTATTTTCCACCTACCTATCTTGTCATTCCCATTCCATTAATAATTTTATCTAAAACCTCATCTTGTAATGTAATCATTCTTGCTGATGCATTGTAGGCATGTTGGAACTGAATCATATTCGTCATTTCCTCATCCAATGATACAGCACTAACTGATTGCCTTCTTTGGTCAACGGAATCACGCAAAATCATTGTATTATCTGTAAAACGCTCCGCTTGCTGTGTCTTTACAGCCATTCCTCCAATTAACCCTTCATAGTACGTCTGGAATGTTGTGTGTCTAGTTCCAATATTAAAAGTTGTATTTTTAACTTCTGCCAGTGCAAGTGCATTATCAGCGTTATCCACTTCATCTTCGGTTGCGCTTCCAGATGCGGCAGCAATATTGTTGGGTGAATCCTTAATTTTTTCAGAAACTCGGATAAGACCTGCTGCACCTTTCACATTGCCATTAGCTACAGGAAATATTTCTTTATTACTAGAATCCAAACCAAACGAGAAAAAATTAATTGGTGGAGTATTGGGATCATTAGGATCATTAAGCTTCAAGCCCCCATTACCAGAATCAACAAGATATTTCCCTTGATTATGAACCTTGTTAAATTGCAGAGCAAATTCGAAAGCCATAGTGTCTAATTCCCTCAACATATCAGGATATATCCCTTTTTCATCTGTACCGTCAAAATAACCATTGGATTCTATCAAACTGCTTATCTTTCCAGTTTTACTAAATATGTTGATATCTATATCTACATTGTTAAGTTTAATACCTTTTACAAGTCGACCATCTTCTGAAACATCTGTGCCATTATCTGAGAATTCAATTTTAAACTCTTGAACTCCAAGCGGACCTTTAGTGGTATCTCCATTTATAAAAGGGGCTAAACCCTTTATCGATTTGCCGTCTTTATCGACAAATTCAACAGTAACGGTTCCTTCTGCAATTTTCAGGGAATTTCCACCCGAAGAGTGATTCGTTACTTTAATATTTGCTAAAGTTGATAACTTATCTAAAAGCCGATCTCGTTCATCATATAATTCATTAGGTAAATAACCGTGAGGCTCAATTTCAGAAATTTGTTTATTTATATTATTTATTTGACTGGCAATGGAATTAATCTCATCAACCGATACTTTAAGTTCGCTTTTCAAATCACCCTGTACTTGTGTTAATGAAGTAGAAAGATAGTTAAAAGTCTGGGCCACTGCTTCTCCACGTTCAGCAACAACTGAACGCGCTCCTTCATTTATCGAATTAACTGCTAAATCGTGAAATGATTGCCAAAATTCATCTAATGTCTTTGACAATCCGGCTTTTGATGGCTCATTCATAATCTCTTGCATCTTTTCCAATGCCTGGGCCCTTGATTCCCAATATCCTAATTTATTATTCTCTTGGCGATATTGAACATCTAAAAAGCCTTCCCTTATCCGCTGCACACTTCCCGCTTCAACCCCAGTCCCCATTTGCCCCGGTATTTGCGGACGATTTATCCCAATAGACGGGTATGGCGTTGTCGCTTCAAAGTTAATCCGCTGACGTGAATACCCTGGTGTATTCACGTTCGAAATATTATTCCCTGTCGTATGAAGCGCACTCTGCTGTGTGAACATCCCGCGCTTTGAAATTTCTAATCCCATAAAAGTGGATCGCATTTGTTTCCCTCCTTATGCTTTTGAGTCAAAAATGGAGCGACGTTTTGTTTGTCCATTTTTGTTATCCGGCTTTTGATAGTTATGATCACCTTCTTGCGGCATCATCGTGTTTATTGTGATAGACACTAACTGTAATGCCTGCTGTGTGAGCTGTTTATTTAAATTATTTATATTTTTTAAGTCGTCCATCACTTTTTTGAATTCATCATATATATTTTGGAGCTTTTCTTTATCTGATGCGTCTGCTTTTTCAATGCAAGCTGTTAATGTTAATTCATCTGTTCGTCCAAGAAATTTTGATGTGAGCTCAATTCGTTCCGCTTCCATCTGATTGATTGCCTGGACGAATTTTTGTTCATAGTTTAATGTTTCTTTTAATGCTTCAATATCATTTTTCTTTAAAAGATCTGTTTTTTGAAAGGCCACTTTATAAAGCTGATGATGGAGAGCGAGCAGCTTTTCTAAGTTTGCTATTAACTTTTCGGTCATCACTTTCCATCCTCTCTGTTATCTTTATTTCTTATAAAATTTCAGCAATCCTTCCGCAATTGCACTAGCGTCAATTTTATATGTCCCGTTCTCTATTTGTTCTTTAATAGCACTAATTTTTTCGTGACGTGCTTTTGTCAGTTCGCTCGTTTGCTGGAGGTCTTTAGCCACAGTTGAAATTTCTACTTTATCTTTTTTTGCGGATGCTTTTGCAATTGATTCATTTTTATCCAGCTGTCGTTTATATGGATTAACACCATTTGTGGAGCCAATATTATTAATTTTCATGAAAGATCTCCTCACTTTCCTTGCCTATTGATCGTCCTTCTAATACAGGTTATATCGACAAGTTTACCCTCGTGTTTAGATTTTCATTTACTTTTGGGCATATATGCATAGAAAGTTTTTTTGTTCTGCTGAAGTTCAAGATCTCTCTTATGACTTTCCTCTCGTTCCATCTGTTTTACCTGCGACTTTATATCCGCTTCACAATGACTACATAATTTTCCTTCACGAATAGTTGTTGCACACTTCGTACATGGATAGCCTAAGTTCGGGAAATTTGAAAGCTGGATTCTTCCATTTCGGATAAATTTTAAAATTAAACCTTCCTCCACATCCGTTGCTTCAACAACATCATCAATAAGCGCAGTTCTATTCTCACGCTTTCTCAAAAATTTATATACTTTTTCAAAATCAGCTTCTTCTTGCTTAAAGCAGTCTTGGCAAATCGTTTTTAATGGTGTTTTTACAAAGATCGCATTACATTTAGGGCAATTGGATAACTCTCCCATCACATACACTCCTATTCTCTCATGAAATATCTATTAAAATTGCTCCTCTGTCAGCAATAATTGTTTATGAAACATTTACCTACATTTTATATCGACTATTTCTGTTAGATTTTAACTGCGAATTAATGTTAATGAAGAAATATTTTGTGCATTTTTTTCTTTTAAAATTTTCGCAGCATGTCTTAATGTACTGCCAGTTGTGTAAATATCATCGATAAGCAAAAGATTTTTCCCCTTTATACATATTGTATCGTTAATAGTAAAATAATTGGAATGATTTATTCTTTCTCGGCGGGATTTTTTTGATTGTTTTTCGTGGTTTATTCTTATAAGAGGAGTAATAATCGGAGCTTTGAGAAATTGTGCAAGTAAGACTGACTGATTAAAGCCTCTTTCATATAATCGTTCCTCACTTAAAGGAATAGGAACGATGAGATCGACTTCTTTTTGAAATTCTCTTTTATAAGTAAAACAAAGCTCCTCTTTAAAAACGTTGGAAATTTCTGCGTCACCGCGGAATTTATAACGCGCTAGCAGTTCTTTCATAAATGGATTGTATTCGTAAATAGAAACATTTCTATCTAAAATATTTTTCCATTTAGGATCATCTTCCCAGCGCTTGCAATCATAGCAGACACCTTCATTTTCCCTTGAACATTTTGGACATATATCCCCTTCAATCTTCTTTAAATGTGAATTGCAGCTTTCACATACTTTCATACGTGTTTCTTCTATTAATAGAAAGTTTCTCCATGTCATATGAAAGGAAAGTTCGTTATGGCACATTAAACAGTAGATGATTGATCCACCTCGGCTTTTTTACCTGTTTTACAATAAGGATTATCCGATACTAATTTCGCGCATTCTATTAATTTCACAAGTAATGTTGTCATTTCCTGCTTATCCACATAACCCGCTTTTATATACATTACTTTTTCCTCGTTTGTTACATATTTCGGTTGTACCTTATTTAGAACCATCGCTAAAACATCTTCTTTACAGCTTTCACACGTGCACTTCATCTGCAATTTATGTTCATACTCAGAAAATAAATCTTTCATAATTTTTTCCATTGCATTAATAACCATAACTAATCTCCTAGATATTATTTTATTCTATCTCTACACTAATAGTAAGTGCTTGCTTGTTTATTGGCATTATACAACAGGTTCTATAATATGGAAATATCTTTATTTTAAATAGCCTTTTTCCCGGGCTTCCTTATTCATTTCTTCAATATGCTTTTTTGCCTCCACCATGGCATCTGTTTTTCCGTAATGAAAGAAAATGATATTACCAGTTGGATAGTTTATATGTCTGCCGACACGGCCGGAAATTTGCACAAGAGCACTTTCCGTAAAAATATCATCTTCCGCTCCTAAAACAGCTACATCACTATTAGGAATCGTAACACCTCTTTCTAAAATAGTGGATGTAATAATGATCGGAATTTCCCCTTGACGGAATTTCCTAACTTTCTCCTTCCGCATCCTGTCATTGGCATGTACACTTTCAATTCTATCATTATAAAACTTACATATTCTCTCTATTTTTTCAAGCAATAAGATATTAGGAACGAATAAAAAAGCTTGCTTATTCAATTTCAATTGTTTTTGAAGCCAAACTGCTACATTTTTAGGCAATCTTCCTTTTGCTACTTCTTTCGTCCAATTTCCACACCACTCGAAATTTGGTACTGGAAGGGCATGCCCGTGATAACGTGCGGGAATCTTTATCGCTTGACGCTTGTTTTGTCTCACTTCTCTTTTCCACTGTTTAGAAGGTGTGGCTGTTAAATAAATGAGTGAGCTCGTTTTTTTCCTTGATTTTTCTACAGCAAATTGTAAAGATTTATCCACTGAAAAAGGAAATGCATCGACCTCATCAACGATTACAACATCAAAAGCTTCTTTAAATCTTAACAGCTGATGGGTCGTTGCGATATACATTTCCGCTTGTTCATTTTTCTGCTTGCTTCCTCCGTATAAAGCAGCGATTTTTGTTTCTGGAAAGGCAGCCTGCAATCTTGGAGCCAGTTCCAATACGACATCTGTTCTCGGAGTTGCAATACATATTCTCTGATTTTTATAGAGTGCCATCTGCAATCCCTCAAACAAGACCTCTGTTTTACCGGCTCCGCAAACAGCCCAAATAAGGATTTCATTATTCGATTGAATCGTTTCCACAATTTTCTTTGATGCATCCATTTGACCTCTTGATAATTTCCCGTCCCATGTTAAACGATGACCGGCAGGTTCTGATCGTTCCAATCGCGGACCTTTCCAACTGATAAGTGGTGTACATTCACTAACTCGCCCCATCATTATGCACTTCCTGCAGTAGAAGCACATTTCCCCGCATCTCGCACACAGAAAAGAACTAAACATAAAAAGGTCCTCATTCGCACAACGATTACATCTCTTTTTATTTACGTTTTCTACCCCATAATTAAATTGGATGTAATCGTTTTCAAAATGTTCCTTAATAATAGGAAAAGAAAACGGGATTTCATCCATCAGCAATTCCTTTCCTTCAAGAAATTGCTGAAGATTAGCTGAATATTTATATGTTAAATTAGTTCGAATTTCTGGTAGATTTTTGATAAGAGATAACGGCATTCCCTTTTGCGAGGACTTTGCTATAATCAACTTTCCGTTCCCCTCTATAAATCTCATAGATAGTCTTGTGCAACAGTAATTTTTCGATAGCGCTTTTCCACACTAATTGCTGTCCTTGAAAGCTCTTGCGCTATTTCACGAAATTTCATCCCACTTAAACGCAGTTCGAGCAGCTTTCTATCTTCTAAAGTTGTCCAGTGGCGGTACGTACGTTTTTTTTCCATTGTTGTAACCGATGCTTCAAGACGATTTCTATTCTCAATACCATTCATTTTTACTAATTTACCCCTATAAATCATCTTTATTACCAGTTATTATGGATCAATTAACAACCTATGTCCACCGGTATAAAGTAATATGGTTATTAAGGACTATACAAATAGTTCTATTTTGAGGATATAGTCCTTAGTGCTTATACCAACCTAAAGCAATAGCTCCATCTCCTAAATGTGTTCCAATAACAGGACCAAAATAACTTATCGTAAAATGGACGTGCGGATATTGACTCTGAAGATCTTCCTTTATTTTTCCTGCTTCTTCCTGGCGATTTGCATGAATAATAACTGCATCCATCGGCACCTTGAGACCTGCATCTTGATCAAAGAGCTCAAATATACGGTTTAATGCTTTTTTTCTTGTCCGGATTTTTTCAAATGGAACGATCAGTTTATTTTCAAAGTGAAGAATCGGCTTTACTTGGAGCAAGCTTCCTACTAAGGCTTGAGCACTGTTTAAACGGCCGCCTCGCTTTAAATTCACTAAATCATCCACCATAAAATAGGCACGCATTGATTTCTTCATTTCTTCTAAACGAGCAATTATTTCCTCTGGTGCTCTTTCTTCATTCGCCATTTTAGCTGCCTCAATTGCATAAAACCCTTGGGCTAAACAGCTGACTTCTGAATCAAATGGATACACTTGTATATTTCCCACAATTGTTCCTGCTGAAACAGCACCATTAAACGTCCCGCTTATTCCGCTTGATAAATGAACCGTAACAACCGCATCATATTCTTCTGCTAATTTCTCGAAAAGAGCAACAAATTCACCGATCGGCGGCTGGGATGTCGTAGGCAGCTTTCCTTCCTCCTTCACCTTTTTATAAAATTCCTCTGCCGTAATGTCTATTTCCTCACGATATGTCTCCCCATCAAAAATCACACTGAGCGGAATCATATGAATATTTAATTGTTCCCGCATTTCTTCCGTTATGTATGCTGTACTATCAGTTACAACAGCTGTCTTCATAAAAATCTCCCTTTCTTTTGAAATTGAAATAATTTAAATTAAACTAAAAAAAGATCAGACACATACATAGGGTCTGATCTTTTTAACCCCTCTCACTCAATATAGTTTGTATCTACTATTTATCCCGAGGGGTACTATATTCACTAGGTTTGTACAATAAATCTCTAAATAATTCCACCTAAAAGGCCCACTAGCACATCTCCCTGGCTTCACCAAACTTCCATAAAGGGGCCCTTTAGGAGTTTCACTCAAAGAGGTGCTTTTCCCCCTTTGAGTGAAACTCACTTATCTCACTTCGACCCAGCCGTTTTTAATAGCAACGACAACTGCCTGTGTACGGTCATTTACATTCATCTTCTGTAAAATGTTACTTACATGGTTTTTAACTGTCTTTTCACTAATAAATAATGATTCACCGATTCCGCGATTGCTTTTTCCATCAGCGAGCATTTGCAGCACTTCACATTCACGGCGTGTTAAAATATGTAAGGGACGGCGGATTTCCGGCTGTACGTGTCCAAGCAGTCCACCTTCTGCTCCGCTCGTTGCAAGACGGCGGAATTCATTAACTAAATTATGTGTGATTTTCGGATGTAAATAAGATCCTCCATCAGCAACTACTTTCACAGCCTCAATTAATGTATCTGCATCCATCTCTTTTAATAAATAGCCTCTTGCTCCTGTTTTTAGCGCATGTGTTACATAGTTCTCATCATCATGAATCGATAAAATAATAACCTTTACACTCGGATTAGCTTCTACTAATTTTTTCGTCGCTTCCACACCGTTCATATTCGGCATATTAATATCCATAATAATGACATCAGGGTTATTCTTTTCGACTATTTCCAACGCCTCAGTACCATCGTCCCCCTCTGCTACCACTTCAAATGCCGGTTCAAAATCTAAAATCCGTTTTACACCTTCACGGAATAATTGATGATCATCTATAATTGCAATATTTGTTTTCATTTTTTGCCTCCTCATATTCATTTTAATTGATTGTCTCTCTTCTCTGTCAATGAGCCAAAATTACCCTAACTATCCCAAATTAAAGGGAACTGATATTAAAACAAGAGTACCTAATCCTACTTTTGAATCAATCTTTATATCACCATCGAGCAGTTCGACGCGCTCCTTCATTCCTATTAATCCAAATGATTTTTTATCTTTATTTTCCTTTATATTAAATCCTTTTCCATTATCTCTAATCGTCATTGTAATTTTATCTTTTCTTGTTTCAACCTTTACTGTAACCTCTGTTGCTTCAGCATGCTTTAATGCATTTGTAACAGCTTCCTGAGCAAGACGGAACAGAGCAACTTCAAATCGGGCGGGCAGACGGTCCCCTTGTTCTTCCCCGATACTTTGGAAGTGAATTTTCGTTTTTCCGTTATATTCTTCGATTGTATTCATATATTTTCGGAGCGTTGGAATAAGTCCTAAATCATCTAATGCCATAGGTCGTAAGTCATAAATAATTCTCCGTACTTCATATAAAGCATTTCTTACATTAGTTTTTAAACTGCGAATTTCCTTAAATCCTTCCTCTGCTCCTCGTTCACGGAAGATACGCTCTATTAATTCGGATCTCATCATCACATTTGCAAGCATTTGTGCGGGTCCATCGTGAATTTCACGGGATACTCTCCTTCTTTCTTCTTCCTGTGCTTCAATAATACGGAGACCAAAATCCTGCTTTTGCTGAGCATCTTCAATTAAGTGTCCGACTTGGCGCAGATCCTGATTCATATAATTTAGGACAACAGTAATTTGGCCGACAAGATGTTCAGAACGTTCAATAATATCCTGCAATCCAATTAAATTCCGCTCTAAATCATCTCTTCGGTCTCTTAACTGCTTCTCTCTTTCCTGCATCATCGTTAATTCTACTTGGAGTTTGTGTGCTCTATCATAAGCTGCTCTTATTTGTTCTTCACCAAAACGCTTAAAATCTTGGCTGACTTCTGATAAACGATTGCGGGCAAGTCTTGCCTGAACTTCTAATTTATCCCCTTCATCGATTACTTCACTAACTTGCATTTTAATCTTTTTTAGTTCTTCCACTAAACCTTCGTATTGTTCACGGGATTTCTCTCCGATTTCAAAAATATCATCTTTGCTCCCGTCAACTGTTTTAATCATTCTGTCTAAAATGTCATCCAAAAGCTCACTATCTATCTTTTTATAATACATTTTTTCCCTCCATCATAAGTGTAATGTCAATGTGTCAAAATATAAACAATTGAAGTAAGAATTATGTCGTTTTATAATAAAAGAATGTGCTTTATTTTTCATACATAAAAAGGGACAGTATTTTAAATTATTTTATTAAGATAAAAACTTATCTTTAGTACTGTCACCTTAGCAAGACCTTTTTATTAACTAGTACATATTTCTTGGGGCTAATTTCACCGGGGTCTGACACCTCAGCTTTGCTCCAGCTTCAACGTTCTGTTTGACCTAAGCTTTAACATTTAGCTTTTATAATTAGGAGGTGTACAAGCATGCTTTCTTACTATTATACCGTAAAAGACTATGGAGAGCATGAAATAACGATACAAAAATCCCGTTTTATTTGCTATGTAAACCGGGCAACGACGGAAGAAGAGGCACAAAATTTCATCAATCTAATAAAAAAGAAGCATTGGGATGCTAATCATAATTGCTCAGCTTATTTAATTGGCGAAACGAATAATATCCAAAAAGCAAATGACGACGGAGAACCTAGTGGAACTGCCGGTGTTCCAATGCTGGAAGTACTTAAGAAACGTGATTTAAAGGATACTGTCACCGTCGTAACACGTTATTTTGGAGGAATTAAGCTAGGTGCTGGAGGTCTTATTCGTGCTTACGGAAAATCTGTATCAGAAGGATTAAATGCAATCGGTATCGTTGAGAGAAGATTAGTGAGAGTTATCCATGTAAAAATTGACTATACATGGTTAGGAAAAGTTGAGAATGAATTAAGATCATCTCCTTATACTATAAAAGAGATACACTATTTAGACGGTGTCGAAGTCGAAGTGTATGTGGAAGAAGAACAGATTAGTCAATTTACCGAATGGATGATAGAACTGACCAATGGGCAAAGCGTAATAAATGAAGGTACTAATCTTTACTTAGAAAGACTTGTGAGTAACAGTTGAAAAAAGACGAGGGATTATAATGGAGAGAACGAGAAAAAGAAAGAGAAAGAAGAAAAAAATCGTAAAGCGAATTTTACTCACTCTTCTTCTCTTTTTGATTATAATAGGTGCTTCTGTAGGCTATACACTGTATAAAACATATCAAAGCGCCAGTAATTCCTATTTAGAGCTAGAGAGAGGCGAAAAGTCAAAATTACGTGAAAATGCTGTTAAAGTGAACGAAGATCCATTTTCCCTTTTATTAATGGGCGTGGAAGATTACTCAACAAATGGAGAAAACGGAAGAACTGATACACTGATCCTCTTAACGATTAATCCGAAAGATGAATCGATAAAGATGTTAAGCATTCCCCGTGATACAAGGGTTCTTATTCCTGAAAAAGAGAAAAAGACGAAAATTAATCATGCCTATGCTTACGGCGGAAGAAATTTAACGATTGAAACAGTGGAAGATTTATTAAATATTCCAATCGATTATTACGCTGAAGTTAATTTTAGAGCGTTTAAAGAAGTCGTTGACGAATTAAATGGTGTAACAGTAAATGTTCCTTTTGATTTTTGGGAGAATAGTGACGAAGATAATAGAAGAATTTACTTTAAAAAAGGTGAAATGACGTTAGACGGTGAAGAAGCTCTCGCATATGCAAGGATGAGAAAGCGTGATCCAAGGGGCGATTTCGGACGAAATGACCGTCAAACACAAATTATCTCCGCGATGCTTGATAAGGCAACAGCACCTAGCAATATTTTTAAATTAGATGATATTGCTGCCCATATTGGAAAATATGCAAAAACAAATTTTAAAGTAATGGATGCTTTAGCTTTGCAGCAGAAATATCCCCATTTAAATTCCAACAATATTGGGAAGCTGAAATTAGAGGGTGAAGATAAGTATATTAATAATGTTTACTATTTTATTCCTGATGAGGAAAGTATTGATGAATTACAATATGAGTTAAAAAAACATCTTCGCCAGTCTCAAGATTAGACTTATTATGAAAAAATTCGTACTAGAAATACAGCGTTTGACATAATTTTCACAGACAAAATGATATTTATTTGTTATCATAAATATTAGAAATTAAATCCTCTGAATCCTTTCAGAGGGTTTTTTTGAAAAAATTATTTAGGAAAGGAGCACTAAGTATTTTGAAACAGGTAAGGTTTTTACTCTTTTTTACTTTTGTGTTTTTAGCCCTCGTTACTCCAGCCAAAGGATTCGCACTAACAACAGATTCTTTCCCCTATATAGGTGAGATTAAGGAAAATCAAACTAAAATCCATAAAGGGGCTACTGCAGATTATGATGTCAGGCTCACGTTGAAAACAGGCGATATCGTAGGTGTCGTAGGAGAATTTAAGAACAACTTAGATGAAGAATGGTTAAACGTCTCAGTCAACGGTGTAAAAGGGTGGGTTAAAAAGACAAGTGTATCAATAAAAGAGGACCTCCCCCATTCTCTTTATGTTAAGAAAGACAATGCAGATGTTCGTAAAGGTGCTAATGACTCATATACAAGTATAGAAAAATTAGCACATGGTCAAAAAGTTACAATTATTGATTCCTTCATCAGCAAAGATGGTGATGTTTGGTACAGAATCGATTTGGGTATTAAACAAGGTTGGGTTTCTTTAGAAGCGTTAACAATTGACTCTACTAATTCAGATCAAACAGAAGAAGATAATCAAGTTATCCAAGAAACAGAGAAAATAGAAGTAGGTCAAACAGTTTATATTAAAAATGCGAATACACAAATCCGTAGAGGTGCACTAGATTCATATAGAGCTGTTTATACAGCAAAAGAAAATGAATCATTCAAAGTCATCGACGAATTCGTCAACAATAAGAATGAAAGATGGCTTCGTTTACATGTATCAAACAGTCTACAGGGCTGGGTTATTGAAACAGCAGTGCAAGCGGAACCTTCAAGAGATGCACAAGTTTTACCAGATTATATTTTTGTAAAATCTAAGGATGCAGTTGCAAGAAAAGGCGCTCTTTCTGATTACAAAGCTGTAGATTCTCTTCCTGCAAACGAGCATTTAAAAGTAATTGATTCTTTTATTAATAAGAATAACGAGCTTTGGTATCGTGTAGAGCTTTCAAGCACTCTGGCCGGATGGGTTAGCGCTGATGATATTTCAAGAGATCCAAAGATTAATATGACTTATTATTTAGGTGAATACGGGAATGTAAGAACAGAGGCACAAAATTTTGCGGACGCTATTACACCGCTGTCTAAAGGCTCTGCCATATATGTAGTAGATCACCTTATTAATGATGCAAATGAGCTTTGGTTCCAAGTGAAAATAGAGGGCGGCCAATTAGGCTGGATTAACTCTAAATTCATTACTAGTGAAATACCTTATATTAATCAAGCATTTAAAGCTGCTGGCACTGTGTATGTTCATAAAGGTGCGACGACTGACTATACAAAAATCGCCACACTGAAAAAAGGTACAAGTGTGAAAGTAATCTATGAATTTATTAATAATAGAAATGAACATTGGTATAACGTAGAGCTTTCAAATAAAGCAAAGGGCTGGGTGCTGAAGGAAGAATTAACAAAAGGACAAACATCAAATGTTCCTTCTACTCCAAGCACTGGTGCTTTAGACGGTAAGAAAATTGTCATTGATGCTGGTCACGGCGGAAAAGATCCTGGTGCAACCGGCGGAGCCAAACTTCGTGAGAAAGACGTAGTACTTGATGTTGCTCTAAAATTAAGAGATAAACTTGAAGCAGAAGGAGCAACTGTGTTACTAACTCGCAGCACAGACGTTTTTCTCGAATTAAGTGAGCGTGTTAAAATTTCAAATAACTCTAAATACGATGCTTTCATAAGCATTCATATTAATTCAGCGACAAACAGATCTGCCCGCGGGACAGAAACATATTATAATACAAGTAAAAACGGAGCAAAAAGCAAATTGTTAGCAGAAAGTATTCAGCCCGAAATGGTTAAACAATTAAATACTTATAACCGCGGTGTTAAGACGGCTAACTACTATGTTATTAAAAATAACGAGCTGCCAAGCGTATTAGTGGAATTAGGTTTTATTTCTAATCCAACTGAAGAAGCAATGCTTCGTGAGGATGCAGTAAGAGCTAAAGCAGCAGACAGTATTACTAAAGGTTTTATTAAGTACTTTAACGGAGGCAAATAATCTATGAAAAAGAAGAATCTAGCAATCGTTTCTTCTGTTTTCGCAGCAGGGATTTTAGTCGGCAGTTTAACTCCTTCTACTATCGGTTCTGCAGCCGGCAACGTTGTTTTAGCAAGTGTTGAATGGGTTACAAGCCAAATCAATCCTTTAAAAACAAAGGTTGACCGTTTGGAAACAGAAGTACAAGCTTTACGCCAAGCACTTGAAAACGGCGGAGAGGTATCCCCTCTTCCAAACAACGTGTATGTGAATACAGCTTCTGCAACTGTCCATAGAGGAGCTGCTAAGAGTGAAAGAGTTTACGCAACATTTACAAAAGGACAAGCTTTAAAGGTAATAGAAGAGCATCTTTCTTCTGACGGGACATGGTACCGTGTAGAATATGCAGCAGATAAATACGGCTGGATTTATTCAGGTGATGTATCGAAAACTGCAGTAAATGCTCCAACTTCTTTCACAGCTAAATCGACAGCAACTGTTCATAGAAGCGCAGTATCTTCAGAACGTGTTGTTGCAACTCTTAAAAGCGGCACGACTGTAAAGTATATTAGTTCATTTACAAATAAACAAAATGAATTATGGTATAACGTACAATTATCAAACGGTGTAAAAGGATGGGTTCAAGCAGCCCACGGAGAGGTGAAATAAGCTTATGACCCGCAAAGTCATTCTTACATTCTTTCTTTCTCTAAGTCTCCTTTTCATCCATAATGAGGCAAGTGCTGCAACTGTTAAATCTTATTCAAATCCAGTTGCCGTTCAATTAGCAGATGCCGCTTCAAGCAGTATCAAGCTGCAAGGAATCTATGAATTTACGAATAAAGGGAATAACGAGAAAACATTTCTATTGCCTAATATAACGATGAATGCCAGCCGTTCCGGTCAAAATGTTGTCGTTAATATAGGAACTTCTTTTACTTCAAGCGCTGGCTTTGAAGTAAAAGAAGTAGATAATATTGCAAAATATGCGAAATTTACAAATGCAACAAGTGTCAAAGCTAGTGCTGCTTCTGATTCTGAAACGAGAGCCACTTTATCAAAAGCAGAAATAGCTGAATATATTGAAAGCCTTGTCAATGATAAAGGAGAAACTTGGTATAATGTTCTCTTAGCAAATGGACAAAAAGGATGGGTTCCTGCTAAAACAACATTGATTGAAAATAACTCGATTTCAACACCAATCGTTACAATCGGTAAAAAAACGTACCGAGGTGGTATTTCTCTTTTACCCAAAACAAGTGGAAAAGTAACAGTTTTAAATAATCTTGATCTCGAAGATTATTTAAAAGGAGTTATTCCAAATGAAATGCCGGCTTCTTGGCATAAAGAAGCACTTAAAGCACAAGCAATTGTTGCTAGAAGCTATGCCGCAAACAGTATGTCATTAAAAAATACAACAGCAAGCCAAGTTTACGGCGGCTACAGTACAGAGGATAAAAGAACAACAGAAGCTGTCGAAGAAACAGCTGGAATTGTCGTTAAGCATAATGGGAAACCTATTCAAACATTTTTCTACTCCACTAGTGGAGGAAAAACAGCAAATGTAGGAGATGTATGGAACTCAAACCAAGCTAATTTCCCTTATCTTATTTCTGTAGATGACCCGTATGAAAATTCTCCTCATAGCAATTGGGAAAATTCATTTACCTCCAGTACTATTTTAAAAAGCTTCGGTTTTAACCCTGGCAATACAGTACTGTATGATATAAAGCCAAAAGCTACTGGAGCAAACGGAGAAGTTACAAGTATTACAATCGAAACATCAGCAGGTCCAAAAACGATTACAGGAAATGAATCAGTTATTCGTAAACTATTCCCAATTGAAGGATTTTACGGCTTCCTAAAATCAAACTGGTTTACTGTAGAAGCAAATAAAAGCTATACCGTTCAAACAAATAACGGCCAAAACTCTCAATTCGCAGTATCAGGACAAGCTGTCATGCAGGGAAATGGTACACAGTCTACTATTTCAGATAACCAAGTAGCAATTCAAACAGCAAACAGTATTGTTACGAAAGATACTGATCCTACTTCTATTACCTTAACAGGAAAAGGCTGGGGACATCGAATTGGAATGAGCCAATACGGCGCAAAAGGATTAGCAGAAAACGGCTGGAAAGCAATCAATATTGTAAAGCATTATTTCGCTAATACTGAAGTTTCAAAATAGAAAGACACAAGCAAGGGGGCCTCTTTTTATAAGAAGGTCCCCTTTTCTTATCCAATATTTGAATTGGCTTTCTTCTCTTTCTCCATACATAATCTGCGATTAAACTAGTATTGAAAATGACTTTACAAAAGAATGGTACCTCTCTATCAATCTCAAAGAATCGACTTGTTTCATCAAAATAATCTAAAAAATATGAAGTATTACATAAATACCAAAGACAAACATTTTTTGTTTGTTATCATAATAAATAGAAATGAAACCTCTGAGTGCTATCAGAGGTTTTTTTACTAAATCATACAGAAAAGGAGAGTCTAAGTATTTTGAAACAGTTAAAATCTTTACTTTTTGTTACTTTCATGTTTTTAGCTTTCAATATTCCAAGGAAAGTATTTGCACAACCAACTGATACTTTTCCTTATATAGGTGAGGTTAATACAGAAAAGACTGAACTCTATAAGAGTGCAACTACAGCGGATTCTATAAAATCAACATTAAAAAAAGATGAAATTGTTGGTGTTATAGGAATATTTGAAAACAATTTAGGTGAAGAATGGCTGAATGTGTCATCCAATGGAGTTAAAGGATGGGTTAAGATGGAAAGTATATCTGTCAAAAATGAACTTCCTGTATCCATGTACGTTAGCAAAGGAAATGTAAATGTCTATAAAGAAGCAGCCATAGATTATAACATTATAAAAGTAATAGAATATGGACAGAAAGTGGCAGTCATCGATTCCCATGTCAATAAAGCAGGAGAAATCTGGTATAAAATTGACTTAGGAAACATTCAAGGCTGGGTATACATAGAACAATTAATTAACACAGCTATTAAAGAGAATTCTAGTAATTTAAAAAAGACAGACCAAGTTATTCAAGAAAAAGAGAAACCTTTTTCTGAAAAAGCAGTGTATATCAAAAAAGGAAATACAAAGATTCATAACGGTGCATTAGATTCAAATAGAGTTGTTTACACTGCTAAAGAAAACGAAGCATTCAAAGCAGTTGGTGAGTTTACGAATAAGAAAAATGAAAAATGGCTTAATATAGAATTACCGAATGGTGTAAAGGCATGGGTTCTCTCTAATGAAGTTTCAAAAGAACCTAAAGTAAATACTTCTTATTATTTAACCCAATACGGGAATGTAAGAACTGAATCTCAAAATTCAGCTGATGTTCTTTTATCATTATCTAAAGGTTCTGCAGTATATGTTGTTAATTACCTTACTAATGATGTAAATGAACTCTGGTATCAAGTTAAATTAGAAGATGGCCAGCTCGGTTGGATTAATGCTAAATTTGTTACTGGTGATGTTGTTTATATAAATCAAACATTAAAAGCGGGAACAAAAAATACTTATGTTTATTGGGGTGCTATGAATCACTACAAAAAATTAGCACATATCAAGGAAGGAACAAATGTTAAAGTTCTATATGAATTTATTAATAGTAACAATGAGCATTGGTATAATGTAGAACTTTCTAATAAAATAAAGGGCTGGATTCCTAAACAGGAATTATTTACCGATTTATCGACTAGAAATTTTGTTTATTCAATTGTAGATGATTCACTATATAAGGATATATCTAAAACCTCTGCATCTTCTGCAAAAGTTGTAAAAGGAGATAAACTATTAGTCTTATCTGCTTCCAGCCAATCACTTTATGTGGAAAATACAAAAGGTATTCGCGGCTGGATCGCAGAAGAAAACACAACAGATGTAGCACCGGCTATTCCAAATAAGCCAAGTGTTTTATCAGGTAAGAAGATCGTCCTTGATGCTGGACATGGTGGTACTGATCCAGGTGCAGTTGGACCGACAAAGCTTAAAGAGAAAGAAGTAACCCTTTCCGTTGTTAAGAAATTAAAAGAAGCACTTGAACAAGAAGGAGCTACTGTTATACTCACTCGTGATCGAGATATTTCTGTCTCATTAGCTAATCGAGTCAAAATTTCAAACGCATCTAAAGGAGATATTTTTATAAGTATCCATGCAAATGCAAGTGTTAAAAGTTCAGCAAAAGGAACAGAAACATTTCTTAACACTAAGAAAAAAGGAACAAACAGTGAATTATTAGCTAAAGATATTCAAAAATCATTAATTGGCAGCTTGAATACTACGGATCGCAAAGTTAAAACGGATGATACTTACTATGTATTAAAACATAATAAATTAACAAGTGTTTTAGTTGATTTAGCATTCATTTCTAACCCAACAGAAGAAGAAATGCTTCGCAGCGATGATACGAGAAACAAAGCTGCTGAAGGTATTCTTGAAGGTATTAAAGATTATTTCAGTAGAGGTAAATAACAAAATAAGCAAATATTAATAGGCTAGCGCAAAACAGTTTTGCGCTAGCCTATTTTCTTATCTAACCAATATTCGAATCGAGCTCTTTTCTTCTTCGTATAAACAAGCGATATACTTTTAAAACAATAAATGGTGACGTCAAAATGATAATAAGCGCAATCCATAAAATATTTAAAAGAAAATCTGTAAAACCACCGATGACAACACGTGGAATGTTAACAGTAAAGTAGATGAATAGAGCAATAAATAAAGGATTTTTCGGAATTCTTAAAAATGCGATATATACAAGCTGAATAAATACACCGACATAGACTGTTCCAATAATCATTCCGATATAACCAAAGTTAGCAAATGCTTCACCTGCAAAAAGTGTATTTAACACCCCTGCTGTTCCCTCTTCTACACGTGTAGGAAAATAAACTTCCATAGCAAGTCTCGCTGAACGAACTTGTTCTATATCGTATAACCCTGTGATAGACGACGGTAAGCTTTGTCCGAATAAAAGCGGCATACGGTCTGTAAAAAGCTCAAGATGAAAATAGAAGCCTGCAATTTGCGTTAAAATAAGCCTTCCAATCGGTCCACGATTATAATCAAAAAACTGATCAACATCCTCTACACCTTGGATAAACACATACATAACTACAATAGCAGCTATACCTGCTCCCCCAAGAATAGCAATTCTTCTCCAATTAAGCTTTATAATGTTCAAATAAAGAAGCAATAAGATGAACATAAGCAGATAGAAAAAGATCGGGCCCTTCGATAAATCATAAATTTGAATAAAGACTGCTCCCCCAGTTGTAATGAAAAATAAAAGAATCCACCTGAGCTGTCTTGTTTTATAACTGTAGATAAAGGTAATCATTGATAAAAGCGGAGTAAGACCAATCGCAAAAATATTACGAATCAGTGTATTTCCACCAAAATTTCTTGCTGCCTCTATCCGGAGTTCAGCTAAATTACTGCTGCCCCTCAAAAGCTCGAGAATCGGAATGGAATGTAAATGATAAACAGTATACAAAATGGATAAACATGACAGACCTGTAAATCCTACAAATATTAAATAAGTCATTTTATCATTCTCAATTTGAACCGGTGCATTTATATAGTCATTAAATTCTTTTTCAGGATTAAAACCAATTAGCTTTGTAACGAACAACATAGAAAGAGGAAGCATAATCATGACGAAACAAATAGCAAAAAAACCAATCGTTCGGAAACGATCATCTGCTAGAAGATCGATCATATAATGTTTATCTATGTTTAAAGCAATGAGTAAGCTGCCGATAAAAGAAGAAATAAATAAAGAGTAGTAAAACACAATCGATAGTATATTCGGTTTTAATAATGTCATCGTTCCTGCTGACTTTTTAAATAAAATAAAAGAAATAACAGCAACGATGAGCCAAATTACAATATAAAACAAGATTTAATCCTCCAACATTATATAAATCCAACATAATGGGTTCACGTTAACTGTATATCAATGAACTTTCCTGATATATCAGCGAATTCTCTATTATATCGGCGACTTTTCCAATATATCAGCGATTTTTCCGGTATATCAGCGAACTCTCGATTATGTCAGAAAACAATTTATATTTATACAAGAAGCTGTCTCGCCTTCGGTTTGACAGCTCCTTTCTATTATTGATTATCGCTTAAAATTTTCACAATTTGTTCAGATGTATTTCCAGAACCGAATATTGGCGGATAGTCTGAATTGCATGTGAGCTGAACTGCTTCTAATATTTTCTCTGTATCGGCACCGACAAGCACATTCGCGTTATCCTTCAATGTTTCTACCCATTCTGTCTCATCACGTAATGTTACACATGGTGTTTGAACGAAATAAGCTTCCTTTTGTACTCCACCGGAATCAGTTAAAATCTTTTTCGCATTTTTTTCAAGGCATAACATGTCTAAATAGCCAATTGGTTCAATAACCTTTAATCCTGGAATCTTATCAAGATCAATTCCATAAGACAGAAGTTTATTTTTTGTACGTGGATGGATCGGCCACACCTTTGTTCCTTCTATTTGGCTGAATGCAGCAAGAATATTTTCAATACGCTCACGGTCTTCTGTATTTTCTGCACGGTGAACAGTAATTAAATAATAATCTTTTGAAGCTGCACCGATATCTGTTAAGATTGTTGATTTGTCAGCAATATCCTGATTATAACGAACAGCATCATACATAACATCACCGACATTATAGACATGTTTCGTAATGTTTTCCTCTTTCAGATTGTTCACTGACGTATCACTCGGACAGAATAAGAAGCTTGATACATGATCTGTTAAAATACGGTTTACTTCTTCAGGCATTTTCTTATTAAAACTTCTTAATCCCGCTTCTACATGGACGATCGGAATATGAAGTTTTGATGCTGCAAGCGACCCTGCTAATGTTGAATTCGTATCACCGTACACTAATACATAATCAGGTGTTTCTTTTAGTAAAATCTCCTCAATCTGAATAAGCATATTAGCTGTTTGCACACCATGTGAGCCTGAGCCTACATTAAGATGATAGTCAGGCTTTGGAATATTTAATTCAGTGAAAAAGATATCCGACATATTCGCATCATAATGCTGACCAGTATGGATAATGATTTCCTCATGATTTTTTCTAATTTCGCGTGAGACAGGTCCTGCTTTAATAAATTGCGGTCTCGCTCCTAGTACCGTTACAATTTTCATTTCATCAACCCTTTAAATTATTCATATAATTTTTCACTAAAATTGAATTGATATTATACGGATTCACATACTTGCTTCCATTATCCTTAAAGGAAATGGAATTTAAATAATTCATATAATTACCCGTAATTCCGTACCACTCCATCGGATCTTTATGATAGCGGCTGTACAATTCTTTTTTATTGTACATGCTTTTTAATAATGGATACAATACTCCATATTTTTTCGAAAAA
The DNA here is from genome assembly GCF_001591625.1 of Metabacillus fastidiosus NBRC 101226. Lineage (GTDB taxonomy): Bacteria > Bacillota > Bacilli > Bacillales > Bacillaceae > Metabacillus > Metabacillus fastidiosus. Next base: position 38,689 of record NZ_BCVG01000006.1, on the reverse strand, counting down.
GATGAAGCATTTCCAGCTGAATTAACCGGTTTATCAAAATAATCAGGATACATCTTATGCAATGTAAAGTCATATAGATACTTTTTGAAACGATATTCAACCGGTACATTGAGAAAGAAAGAAACAAGACTGTCATCCCAAAGAGGAATTTCCCAACCTTGATTATAAAATTCATATACGCGCAATGAATTAATAATAAACTTACACTGTCTTTCCTTCCAGTCCCAATATTCAAAAAGAGCACTCGCTTCTTCCCTGTTTTCATATGAGAAACCTTGAAGCTGTTCTTTTATTGCGGAATGAACATGACCATTTACAGCTGAATTATTCGTTGTCCAAAGGCGATGATGTCTTTTCATCACTTCATTTACAACATCATCAAGAGAATACTTACGGTCTACTGTTAACTCATACGGAATATGGCTGCCTGCAATAAAGTCACCTGAGTGACCTGGTATAAATACATACTCGTGATCAGCTGCTTGTTTCTCTCGCAGCAAGTGTCTAACTGCAGGGAAATCCTGAATATGAGCCATAGAGGATTCATTTGTACCGAACTGCTCATACTCCTGCCATTCAGCTGAATGATACCATTTATACCAACTACTTTTATTATAAGGGAAAATTGTCCATTCTAATCCGAGACGTGTGGCAATTTCTTTACTTCTGAGCGCTTCTTTACTCTCCGGATGACCATATGTAAAAGTGGTAATCTTTTCTGCTCCCATCTCCTTTAGAAGAAGAGCAATAATACGAGAGTCATAACCGCCGCTTAAAGGAATGATAATTCCCTTGTCTTTCACACGTTTATACATTTGTTCAAACGTTTGTTTAAATCTTTTCTCCAGCTCTTCAGCTGCATCATTAACATCTATTTCAACCGGTGAATGATAATAGTGAAAATAGTTTTCTTTCTTTACATTACCTTCTTCATAAACGATCATCTGTCCAGCTTCAATTTGCCAAACGTCTTGAAATAATGTCCGATCACTCGCCACATAACCGGTTAAAATAAATTCATATTTAGATAAATCATTTATTCCAGCTTGTATTTGTTTTGAAGAAAGCTCATCGGTTAAAATAAAAGCAGAGTCTCTTTTATAATAAAATAGAGGAATTGACCGCTTACGGTCTACTGCTGCTGCTACTTTCTGTTCATCTCGAAAAATAAAAGCAAACTCGCCGCTTACTTCTTTTATCCAGTCACTTGAATAAGAGAAGGAAAGCATTTCTTCTATTTCTTTTTCTGTAAAAAGCTTTCCTTTATAATAAAAGTATCCCCGAAAATAAATCTCTTTACCATCCCGCTTTAACTGTGACCACCTGTCAGATAAAGAGATATTTATATTGTTTGTTTCCACATTCATCACCTAATTTGTTTCGTGATTTCTTGTTCCTCTCAAATCCTTATCAACGCGAGTAATCCCAACTGTTGCAACATATACTACCCATGCAAGAACGATATAAAGCGGTGATAGTGCATGTTCCTGTACATAAACGATGCCAATTGTTCCAGCCAGCATCACAAAGAAAAGTGCTGACATTTTCCATAAAGAGACCGGAATATAATAAAGCTTCTGACTCTTTACGAAAATATAAATAATTGCAGCTAAATACGAAATTAAGTAGGAAGCAACAACACCCCATATCGAATATGACGGTATTAAAATAATGTTAAGAATAACATTAATAACTGCTGCTCCGGCAAAAGCATAAGAAATAATCTTCGTCTTTTTCATGAAGAAAATTCCTACTGAGATAATTAAATAATAGAAGTTTAAAAATGTTGCTGCGGATAGTAATGCCACGTATTGATATGCTGAATAATAAGCTTCATCAAGTAATAAAATGACATATGGCATAATCGTTGCTACAACTAAAACCCCTGTCGCTCCCATTAATAAAATAATGATATATACTTTTGAGAAAAGTTCTTTATTATTCGGCTTATCTTTCAATGACATGGAATAAGGACGCCAAGCCATTTGAATTCCACTCGTAACAAGTGTAATCAATGCCGCAAATTTCGTTGCTGCTCCGTATATCCCTACCTCTTCAGCAGACTTCATAAAAGCTAGGAAAAAAGAGCTTGAATTTAAAATGATCCAAAAGGCAAGTGATGCCGGTACTAATGGAAGTCCATATTTTAATAAATCTCTTAATACATCACGATCTATTTTAAAGGATATAAACTTTATTAATGGTTTTGCTAATAATAAAACGATTAAGGCCCCACTAATAATTCTTCCATATAAAATTCCTTCGACAGAGCGAACAAAGAATTTCAAAAATAAATAAGATAAAACTGCAACTAACAGCATTTTTAGAACAGTTAAAACGACTACTTTTATTGTATGGAACTCATAACGCATTACCGTTAAGATAAGAGCAGAGATCGTATCGAGGAAAAGAACTCCGATACTTAAATAAAGCCAATAAAGTCCCTGATCTGACTGAAGTAATTCATTAGCAAATAACGGGCCAATGATTAGAATGATAAGGAATAGACATAAAACCATGAATAATCTTATATTCATAACACTTTGAATATAAGAACGCTTATCTTTTTCATCCTTCTTTTCAAAATAATAAAAAGCAAGAGCAGAATCTGTACCTAAAATAACTAAGAAAACGAGCATCGCTGTCCAACGATCAATAATGTCAACCGGCGCATATTCAGTTGGAGATAGAAAATTCGTATAAATAGGAAGCATAATGAACGCAATCATTTTCGTTCCAACATTCATTAATGCATAAAGGAGGGAATCCCCTCCTAATCTTTTCAAATTCTGAAACAATTATAACAGCTCCCGTTCATCTACCATGCGCACCTTTTTCGCAGGGAAGCCCTTTACGACTGTTTTTGGTTCTGTATCCTTCGTAACAATTGCACCAGCTGCTACGAATGTCTCTTCTTCAATGACAACACCTGGTAAAAGGATTGATGCTCCGCCTACTCTAGCGCCCTTTTTCACAGTTGCACCTTTGATTTTGTCAAAACGCTCTTCTGTACGTCCCATGAAGTTATCATTTGTCGTTGCAACGCAAGGAGCAATAAATACGAAATCTTCTAATGTCGTATACGCTGTGATGTATGCATTTGACTGCATTTTCACACGGCGGCCAATTTTTACGTAATTTTCAATCGTCACACCTCTGCCAACGATACATTCAGAACCGATTTCTACATTTTCACGCACACTTGCTAAATCAGCAACAAGTGTTGATGAGCCGATTACAGCACCTGCATAAACAACTGCATTCGTTCCAAATGTAACATTTGTCCCTACTTCTAGCGGCGCAACAGTTCCTTTCAGCTTCACAGTTGATGTTTTTCCTGGTGACGGCTGTTTACCTAAAACAACTCCATCAGCGATTTTAGTTCCATCTCCGATAATTGTTCCAGCATAAATCGTTACATGGTTGCCGATTACTACATTTTTACCGATTACTACATTTTCTTCAATAACATTAAAATGACCAATTTGGACTGTTTCATCTATATTTACAGTTGAGTGAATAATATTCATCTTCAGTCTCCCCCGCTTTATTAAAGCTTAATATATCTTTCCGGTTTCTTCTCAACTTGTTTTAATGCATTTCTCGTATCGAAAACAACACGGCTGCTGTTAGCAATAAGTTCATAATCAAAGTCTGAATGATCTGTCGTAATAATGACTAAATCAGCTGTTTTTAATAACTCTTCAGAAAGTCCTACTGTTTCTACTTGTTTGTCGCCTAAACGGAATACTGGTACGAATGGGTCGACTACTTTATAGTCTGCACCTTCATTGTCCATAATTGTTAAAATATCTAATACTGGTGATTCACGAACATCATCAATATCTTTTTTATAAGCTACACCAAGTACAACAACATTCGCACCGCGAAGTGCTTTGCCGTCCTGGTTTAAAATACGCATCATACGGTCAACGACAAGCTCTGGCATTGAGTTATTAATTTCACCAGCAAGCTCAATTAATCTCGTATGATAATTGTATTCACGCGCTTTCCATGTTAAATAAAATGGATCGATTGGAATGCAGTGACCGCCTAGACCAGGACCTGGATAAAATGCCATAAAGCCGTACGGTTTTGTTTTTGCAGCATCAATCATTTCCCATACATCAATGCCCATCTTTTCACAAAGAATCGCCATTTCATTTGCAAGTGCAATATTAATATGACGGAATGTGTTTTCAAAAATCTTTTCCATTTCTGCAACAGCAGGGCTTGATACTTCAAATACGTCCCCTTCTAATACAGAACGGTAAAGACTTGAAGCAACACGTGTACAATTTTCTGTTACACCACCGACTACTTTCGGTGTATTTTTCGTTTTAAATTGTTTATTACCTGGATCAACGCGCTCTGGAGAATAAGCAACGAACACTGTTTCCCCACATACTAAACCGCCTTCTGTTAATGCCGGTACAACAATTTCCTCTGTCGTTCCAGGATATGTCGTTGATTCTAAAACAACAAGAATACCTTCACGCGCATATTTCGCAATTTCTCTCGTTGAACTTTCCACATAAGAAGTATCAGGCTGCTGATGACGATCAAGCGGTGTCGGTACACAGATAGCCACTGCATCAACTTCCATCATACGTCCGTAATCTGTCGTTGCCTCTAAAAGACCAGATGCTACGATTTCTTTCAGGTCTTCATTTACAACATCACCAATATAATTTTCCGCACGGTTTACTTGATCTACACGGCTTTGCTGAACGTCAAATCCAATTACTTTAAAACCGGCCTTTGCTTTTTCTACTGCAAGTGGAAGCCCTACATAGCCAAGCCCTACAACACCTACAACAGCTTCACGATTTTCTATCTTTTTTATTAAATTGTCCATATGACTCATTGTTTTCACTCCTTCATTTACTGGCAAATCAAACTGCTGATAATTGTTTTATGAATACTTTTTTGCCAGTTTCTGCTGACTCTAAAAATGCTTCAATTAATTTCACCGGTGCTAAACCTTCTTGACCACTCACGATTGGTTCTGTATTTGTCTGAACCGCTTGAATCATATCTTCAATAATCCATTGGTGACCCGGTTTACCAAATGGATCTACTTTTACTTCTTCAATCAATTTATTTTTCTCTTCTTCACTTATATCAAGGACATTCAGTGTCTCAATAAAGTTAGCATTGCGTCCGCTTATTTTGACCGTACCTGTTTCACCAAAAATAGCCAGTGATTCTTCCAGGTTTTCCGGATAAATAGTTGTTGCTGCTTCAATTACACCTAATGCTCCGCTTTCGAATTCCACAACACCTACTGCAACATCTTCTGTTTCAATATCGCGGAAACGTGTAGAAGCCATCGCCTGTACAGATTTTACCGGTCCCATAAACCAAAGGAGTAAATCAAGATTATGAATCGCCTGATTCATTAAAACACCGCCGTCAAACTCCTTAGTACCTCTCCAGTCAGCCTGGTCATAATATGCCTGATTACGATTCCATCTTACTGTTGCATTTGCATGGCTTAGTTTTCCAAAAAGGTTTCTGTCCATTAAATCTCTTAAAACACGAATTGCAGGACGGAAACGGTTTGGATGAACAACAGAAAGTTTAACACCATTTTCTGCTGCGATTTTATTAATTTTTTCCGAGTCGCTAACTGTTAATGCCATCGGCTTTTCTAAAATAATATGCTTTCCTTTTTCAGCGACAATTTTAGCAAGCCTCATATGTAAACCTGATGGAACACAAATATTTACAACATCAATATCTGTCTGTTCATCAAGCATTTTTCCTAAATCTGTGTAAAGACTGCAAATTCCTTCATATTCTTCTAATCGCTGTGCATTCGTATCACATACAGCAACAAGCTTAGCTCCATCAGCATGCTGAATTGCTTCGATATGCTTTTTAGCAATATGACCCATACCTACTATAGCGAAATTAACCATTATTCAGTTCACCTCTAGCCTCTCTAGTATATCTCCACAGCATTAACCCAAATAAAGTGAAGAAAAAGCTTATTACGAGTGCAATAAATGCATTTTGTATGAAGTAATTATCAGATTTCTCGATACTTGTACTATTTAATTTCGGTTCATCAAAAAGCTTTAACTCTGTGTTCATTCTATTAACGGATGTTAGATATTCATGGATAAGCTCTTCTTTTGTTGCAATCCCAAGCAGTAAATCTGTCTCAGGCAATCCCCCTTGAGCAGCCTCGACTTTCTTATAATAAGGCTGAAGACTTTTTTCCACTTTTTTGAGCTGTTTTTTATAAGCTTTCATATCTGTCTCTGTAAGATCATATCTTAATTTATAGTTTGCCATTAAATCGGCATTATATTTCTCTGACAGTGACTGTAATTCTTTTTCTACATCAGCCTTCTTATCACCAGTCACTTTAATTTGAACACGTTTATTCTGAGGAACAGAGAAATTAACCTCTACATTTTTATTTTCTGCCCTATACTTTGTATCCATTAAATCAGGCTCTGTTAACGTTTCCTCTTTCAGTTTGGCAGTATAAAATACTGCTTTCCCGACATACTGATGGTCACTTATAAAATAGGAAACCGCTCCTGTAAGCAGACAGATTAACAATGGAATAATAATTAGAAACGCCTTTTTATCCCAAATAAACTTTAAATTTTTATATAAAACATATTCTTTTTCTTTTTGAACCGACATTAATATATCCTCTCTTTTACAGTTTAAAATGGAAAGAACTCGCCAAATGACGAGCCTTTTTAAATAAACAACGCCCCTATGACTCTAAATCCTATTAACTTCATTTTAAAGAAATAGAGCAATGTTTTATTTGTAAAATTTAGTAATACATTCAACAACATAGTCTTGCTGTTCTTCTTTTAATTCTGGGAACATTGGTAATGAGATAGCCTCACGAGCTGCCTTCTCTGTAATCGGTAAGTCCCCTTCTTTATAGCCTAGCTCTTGAAATACAGGCTGAAGATGAAGCGGCTGAGGATAATAAATCATTGTAGATACACCCTGCTCGCCTAAAAACTTTTGAAGTTCATCTCTGTTTTCTACTCTAATTGTATACTGGTGGAAAACATGATAATTTCCTTCTGTCTCAACAGGTGTTACAATTTTATCACCTAAAGCGTTTTTCAATTTTTCTGAGTAATTTGCAGCAATCTTTCTGCGCTTCTCGCTCCACTCATCTAAATGAGGGAATTTAACATTCAAAATAGCTGCCTGTAATTCGTCTAGACGGCTGTTATAACCAAGTACATGGTGATAATATTTAGGCTTGCTTCCATGTACACGAATAACTCTCATTTTCTCCGCAAGATCCTCATGCTTCGTTACAACCATTCCAGCGTCACCATATGCACCGAGGTTTTTTGTCGGGAAGAAGCTGTAGCATGCCGTATCGCCAAGCTCACCAACACGCTTTCCTTTATATGTAGCACCGATTGCTTGTGCTGCATCCTCGATGATGTATATATTATGTTTTTTCGCAATTTCCACGATCGGATCCATATCAGACACTTGACCGTATAAATGAACCGGAATAATTGCTTTTGTTTTTTCTGTTATCTTTTCTTCAATTTTACTTGGGTCGATATTGAATGTAACAGGATCAATATCAACAAATACCGGTGTTGCATTACAACGGGCAATCGCACCTGCTGTAGCAAAGAACGTAAATGCAGTCGTAATTACTTCATCACCAGCTTTTACACCGCATGCTTGAAGAGAAATATGTAAAGCATCACTACCATTAGCAACACCGATTCCAAACGGAACATTGCTGTATGCAGCTACATCTTGCTCTAATTTTTTTACATTATCACCTAAAATAAATCTTGAAGATGTCATTACTTCGTCTAAAACTTCGAGCATTTCGCCTCTAAGAGTAGAATATTGCTCCGATAAATCGAGCATAGGTACTTTCATAAAAGAATCGTCTCCTTTATTCCTTTAAAGATTATTACAATCTAAAATATTTTATCATAAATCAGTCGTTTTTTGTCACTAGCTATTGTTATATTTTTGAATGTAACAATCTTAATTTTTTATTTTCCATCTTCTGCGTTATTTTCCCCCGTAATTCCTCTTTTTATTTCGCATGCATTGAGGGTTTCTAACGGTGAGAATCAAAAAAATAATCGATAAGCCTTTAATAACAAATATATTACTTATCTATAATCTTTCCTATCTTTCCCTTAAAAAAATATAGTAAAGATTAGGAATATGATAGATCTTATATGGTATAATCTTGTAAGTACATTACATGAAAAAATGAGGTATAAATAATGTCTATTATGCTTAATCAATATACAAAATTAAAGTCCAAATCGGAAATTAATAAACTTCAAAAGCTCGTTAAACAAATTAATCAACTGGAAGATCAATTCAAAACGTTAACTAATGAACAGTTACGAGGAAAAACGGTTGAATTTCAAAATGCTTTAAAAGATGGAAAAACACTTAAACAAATCCGCGTGGAAGCTTTTGCAGTTGTAAAGGAAGCTGCTTCACGCGTTATTAATCAGCGTCACTATGATGTGCAAATACTCGGCGGTCTTGTATTAACAGATGGAAATATCGGTCAAATGCAAACTGGTGAAGGAAAAACATTAATGGCTTCTTTACCAAGTTATTTATTCGCATTAGAAGGTAAAGGCGTTCATGTTATTACATCAAATGAATACCTCGCACAACGGGATTATGAATTAATTGGAGAAATACATAAATTTCTCGGATTAAAAGTAGGACTGAATATTGCCGACCTGTCACCAGCAGAGAAAAAAGAAGCATATAATTCACATATCACATACGGTACTGGAACAGAATTTGGCTTTGATTATTTAAGAGATCATATGGTATTCAGTGAAGAAGAGAAAGTACAGAGAGGACAGCATTTCGCTATCATTGACGAGATTGATAACACACTTATTGACGAAGCGAGAACACCGCTTATTATCGCAAGTAAGTCAATGTTATCATCTGATCTTTTTGCCATTACGTCCATGCTTGTAAAATCACTTAAAAAAGAAGAAGATTATGAAATCAATTTTGTTTACCAGCAAGTTCATTTAACTGAAAAAGGTATTTTAAAATTTGAAAAAGCATTCGGTATTGAGAATTTATATGATACTGAGCATCAAATTCTTTTTCATTCTATTAATCAATCTTTACAAGCTCATTTTATTTTCAAGAAAGATAAAGATTATATTATTGGTGACGGTAAAATTGAATTAGTAGATTCATTTACTGGAAGAGTAATGGAAGGCAGAAACTTGAGCAACGGGCTTCATCAGGCAATTGAAGCAAAAGAAGGATTAGAAATTAACGAAGAAAACTTAACAGAGGCTTCTGTTACCATTCAAAACTATTTCCGTATGTATTCTACTCTTTGCGGGATGACTGGAAGTGCCCTGCCTGCACAAAAAGAATTCATGGAAACATACGGAATGGATGTTATTAATGTACCGACGAATCGTCCAAATCAGCGTATTGATCATGAAGATCTTATGTATAAGGATTTGGAGCATAAGTATAAGAAAATCGTTAAGACAGTTAAAGAGATCCATGAAACAGGCAGACCTATTTTAATCGGTACAACATCGATTGAACAGTCTGAAACATTGTCAGAGATTTTAAAGAAAAATGGGATTAAGCATCAATTGCTAAATGCAAAGAGTGTGGAAGAAGAAGCAAAAATGATTTCTATTGCTGGTCAAAAAAATATGATTACAATCGCTACAAATATGGCTGGCCGCGGTACAGACATTCTTCTAGGTGAAGGTGTTGCTGAGCTTGGCGGTTTATTCATTCTTGGTACAGAACGTCATGAGAGCTTAAGAATTGATATGCAGCTACGAGGTCGTGCTGGCCGTCAAGGTGATCCTGGTTCATCACAATTCATTCTTTCACTGGAAGACCATTTAATGAATCAATTTGATGAAGAAGAACTTGAAAAGTATAAAAAGAAAATAAAAGTAAATGAAGAAGGATTAGTCATTAGTCCAAATCCAATTAAGTTTCTTACAATGGTTCAAGAAACTGTTGAAAACGGACATTTTTCTTCAAGGATTCACTTGTTAAAGCTTGATGATGTCGTTGACCAACAGCGTAAACTCATTTACAGTAAACGGAATTCACTTTTAAATTCCGAACAAATTCTAAATGATACTGAACAAGAAATCAGAGATTATGTAGACAAGCTTATCTTCCACTCATTAGATGAACATAATGAGTTAGCAGAAGAGAAGCGAGATGCTTTTACTTATAGGCTCCAAGAGCTTTTTGGTATTTCCCTCGATGAAAAAGAGCTTATTGAGATGGATAAAGAAAGTTTAGCTGAATTGCTTAATCCATCACTCGACAGTTATTTCGCTTTCATAAATGAACTTGATGACCGTTCGAGTATAGAATTTCAAATTAGAAATATTATGATGAGAGCTCTTGATCAAATGTGGATCAATCATATGAACGATATGGAAAATTTAAAAGAAGGTATTCACCTAAGAGGATATGCACAGGAAGATCCTTATCGTCTTTACACATTAGAAGGATTTGAATTATTTGATAAAAATTTAGAGTCATTCCAATATGATATGACAGCGAAAGTTCATTCCTATGTAAACAGTTTAAAAAAGGTGGAGGAATAAAATGTCAACAACAAACCAAATCGAGACTGTACTATCGATTCATCCAGATTGGAATGTAAGCAAACAAGAAATGTATGTTTATCAGTTCCAGCATCAGCAGCTTGAACCATTAAGGGAAAATCAAATTTCTATTTCCGGACTGAAACTGGAACAATTTGACCAGCTTATTTATGTAACAGCTTTTATTCGTAATACTCTTCCAAATGCTATTACATTTGAAATGTTGGATTTAATCATTTTAGATGAAAATAAACAAATGATTGCAAAAGAAACATTCGACATGGAAAAATTCGGTGAGCTACCTTCTATGGGCTGCCGTCCTTGGTCATTTGTATTTGAGAGAGAAAATTGGAACGTTGAAGAAGAACCAACAAAATTAGAAAATTGGCAAATTGCATTTGAAATTAAGAAAAAGCCGAGTGAAGTCCATGAGTTAGAATTAGATACAAGCTGGGAAGACAAGCTTTCAAAAGAGATGAAAGAGCATTTACAGCAGCTTGTTAATAATATGCCACCATTGAAAGAAAATGAGATTAATATTATGGGATTAGAGGCAAAAATGAATGAACAGCGTAACCTTGTTGTAACACTTCTTATCCGGAATGGCAGCCTTAAAAACATCAATTTGGAGCAGCTTCCTCTCATAGTAGAAGATGCATCGAAAAATGTCATTGCAAAAGGTGTATTTAATCTTAATAATTTTGAAGTCCGAGCAAATACAAGTAAACCATGGACATTCATTTTCCCAAGTGATCTAATATTAAATGCTAATCCTGACTTATCATCTTGGAAAGTGTATCCTCCAAAAACAGAACAATAATATGTAGAAGAGGGCAAATAACTTGCTCTCTTTTTTTATTACAGATAGAGGATTAAACTCTTGTACACATACTTAAGTTTCGACTCATATTTAACATATTTTATCCAATTTGAAGATTGATAATAAAATTATTGGGTATATCAATAATATGCATATAAAAAAGACACTTACAATGAAGTAAGTGCCCTTTACTTAGTTTATGCCGCCGGAGTAACTGCTTCTTCTTTTGCTTCCGGTTTCTCTACTGCAGGTAATTGCTTTTCTATTAAACTTTTTCTTTCTTTCAATTGCGCATTTATAGTTTCTAAAGTATTATAGGCATTTTCATGAATGGAATTACCTAATATTTTAATTTCAGATGCTCTATTTTCAAGTCTATTATATTTTTCTAATAGACTTTGTGCTTCACTTACATTACCTTGTGCAACTGTATCCTCAATTACTTTAAGCAATCCGTACATTGATACTTCATAGATGACTGTTTCTTTTGAAATCTTTGCTGGTGTAATAGATTCTTGATTGAATCTCTTTCTTAAATCTGAACCGCTTAGACGGCTGTATACTTTTTCACTTTTACGAATATCCTCAGAAAAACTGTGATATAAAGCAACAGAACTTTCATCAAGCTGCTGATTTTCAATTAATACCTTTTTAAGCTCATTTGTAGACTGTTCTAATTTAGCCGCTAAGTTAACAGAGTCAATTAAATTAGCTGTTTTAGTAAGATATACTTCTGCCTTTACACGATCATTAGCTGAAAGGCTTGTTCTTATTTCCTGGAAGTCTTTTAAAAGCTCTTCATTTTTCATTGTTACATTCTCGCTCATATAATGTTGAAGTCCAGTTTTCCATAGTTCTTCCACTTCATCTTGTGATGGAGAATTTAAATCATTTGATAGTAAACTATGACGCTTTGCACCTATGTATCTATTTTTCCAATAAGAGTCTTGCAATTTGTTAATTGACACACCATTTGAGCTTGCTGCATGTATAAACTGATCTTGCCCAATGTAGATTCCTGCATGTGATGCGCCCTTTTTATATGTTGTGAAAAAGACGATATCCCCTACTTGAAGTTCCTTAACTGGTGAAAAGTTCTTTGAACTGTATATACCAGCAACCGTTCTCGGAAGCGAATAACCGTATTCTTTAAAAACGTAGCCAAGATATCCTGAGCAATCAAAAGCTTTCGGTGTTGTTCCGCCAAATTTGTACGGTATTCCCAAATACTTCTTACTGTTCTCGATAAACTGTTCTTCCTTCGTTGCTGCCATCGCTTTATTAACACTTAAAGTTAATAATAGAATTGGGCAAAGCAACAAAAATGTATATATGTATTTTTTCAAAAAAGATCACCTCATTGATTATTACACTTCTGTAGTATAACTGATCTTTTTAATAGATACTGTAACAAGAACATTAAAAGTTACACTCTTATATTACATTTATATTACAAATTAGGATAATTCTCGACAAAACCTTAAAAATCAACCATAAAAAACACAGGTATTACTACCTGCGTTCTACAAATTTCTATGCTTTTATTCTACATTATTACTAAGCTCACCATCAGTTATCTCTTTATACTTTCCAGCTAAATTCTGCTTCCATATTTGAAGCTGTGCTTCAATTTCAGGATAATCAGGATATTTGCCAGGATACTTTTTATTCCCGTCAGCTTTTATTTGAACGGACCTTTCTTCAAGACGCTCTAACATAGCAAATCGTTCTTTCACTTGTGAATACTGCTGTTGTTCAAGCTCATCGTCAATAACTCCTAGTAAATTATATGTGGAAACCTCATAAATAATAGATTCTCTCGAAATTTTGCTAGGACTAATATATTTCTCGCCTGCTAATTTACGGTATTCACTTCCGTATATTCTACTAACTACTTTTTCAGCTCTATTAATACTTGATGACAGTTCATTATAATTCATAACAATTGTGTCATCGAGCTTCCCTTGGAGCAGAAGGCGATCAAAGTCAGTTTTTTGTTCTAATAATTTATTGCCGGTATTAACTGCGTCTATAAATCTGGCCGCATCTGTTCTACGTGCTTTTGCCTCTTCTATATAAGTAGATAGCCTTGTTTTATCTGTTTCTGTTAAGTTTACTAAAGACTGTTCTGCTTCTTTAATAAGCTTCCCTGTATCATTAAAAAGATTAGTAAAATCTGCTGATATATTAAGATCTGACACTGTTTTAATATTCGTTGTATGATATGATCTTAACGCTTTACTCTTTAACAGAGCATTATTTACTTTCTTTGTAGCAGTAGCTTGAACATTTTGATATCTCCCCATGAACAGCTTATGCCCTTCTTTTGTCACGTAAAGTCCGACTGCTTTATTTTCATTCCACACTTTAGGAAAGACAGACAGCGGCGGACTTGTCTCTTGCACATAAGGAGCAATTTCCGGTGTAAAAGCCGGCCTGTTATAATGAGAAATAAACCAGTCTGTAAATCCGCCTCCGGAAGGATTCGATTTAGGATATACGAGAGAGTAGCCAGTCATTCTTCCAATCTGTTTCGCCAGTGCATGATCCCTATTATATTGAGTACCTTTCTGGTGGAAATTCCAATATAAAATCTGCCCGCTGCTATGGTAACTTACAGAGATTTCTGGTTTAATTTCGTTAACAAAATCTAAAACTGCTGTTACTTCTTTTGCATGATGAGGTTTTGGACCTTTATAATTTTTAAAATAAGGCTTTCCAGGATTACAGCAAATATTTTTCCAATCTGCATCGTATTGGCGGTTTAAATCCAGTCCTTTTGCATTTGCCTTCCATCTGCTAAAATTTGTACTGCCTGCATTCATTTTAATTAAATCATCATGGTCTTCTTTCGGAAACTTTTTTAATCCGAACTGCTGTAATGTTACACCGTCTGGATTTACCATCGGTACGAACCAGATCGTCGAATCATTTAAGATAGATTTTACATTATACCCGTTTATAGATGTACCGTTTTTATAGGCGTTCGCATATTGATCGATCATATACATATTTACAATCGTCGTCATCCATTCCCGTGCATGATGTGAGCCATTAATGAAGGAAACAGAAGAACCTTTTCCAAGAGATACAGCATAAATATTTCTGCCATACTCACTTTTACCAATCACTTTATATTGGATTAGGTCTGGATAGGCTTTTGCCAATTCCTCAATGTCCTGTTCCATTATTTCATATGTATATACTTGCTTTGTATCGATATATGAAGCAGCTGAAGCTTGTTCCGGTGAAAAGCTTAGCAGCATACATATACATAAAAAGAAAAAAGCGGATAAAATGCTCTTTTTCAACTTTCATTCTCCTTTTCTCTTAAATTTCTACATTATTAATCATATCAAAACTACTAAAATAAATGGATATATTTCAACATAAATAGTCGAAATCCTCATTTTGCCTTTTGATTTACCAAACATAATCTGCTATATTTCTTCAATGGATGCTTTTATTACGAGTAACTTGTAAAAAGGATGTGTTGATGATGGACAGGTCGAGGATTATATACTTTGATAATCTACGGATTATCGCTACTTTTGGTGTTATTCTTTTACATAGTGCTGCACCGATCCTTTATAAATTCGGTTCTGTTACAAATGTAACTTGGTGGACCGGCAATGTATACGACTCATTCATGAGATGGTGTGTTCCAATCTTTTTCATGATAAGCGGAGCTTTATTGCTTAAACCTGCGAAGGTAGAAAAACCGTCTATTTTTGTAAAAAAGCGGGTAAGTAAGGTTATTATTCCGTTTATAGCATGGAGTATATTTTATTTAGTCGTTCAAATAAATGATGAAATGATAGAAAATGATCCATTTCTAATTCTTAAAGCATTTTTAGAAGGGAAGATTTATTACCATCTCTGGTTTCTTTACGTCATTATTGCCCTTTACTTAATCCTTCCGGTACTAAGAGTTTATTTTGCTACAGCGACTAGAAGAAATATTGAATATTATTTAATTCTCTGTTTAATCGTTACGAGCGGCTTTAGTTTAATAGCTAAATTTTATGAAATTAAAATCGATATAAATGTGGAAGCTGCAACAGGATATATCGGCTATTTCCTTCTCGGTTACTATTTACATAACTACGAGCTTCCTAAGTTCGCAAGATGGATTATTTATTTATTAGCAGCGATAGCAATGTTCGTTATTATAAGAGGCACTTACTTCTTAACACTGGAGAATGAAGGTATATTAGATGGTTACTTTTACCATTACTTAAACATGCCAGCAGTTATTACATCAATGGCTGTTTTCCTTATTTTCAAGTATATTACATTTGATCTATGTAAATTTTCTGTATTTGCTTTAATTAATCGGGCAAGCCTTGGTATTTACTTAGTTCACCCATATATTTTTCTGCTTTTATTAGAAAATTATGATATCCATGGCCATACAGTGCGTGCATGGGCTGGTATCCCATTACTATCTGCTTTCACTTTAGTCGTCAGTCTGATTATCGTTCTTATTTTACAAAAAATACCGTTAATTAAAAAGATTGTACCTTAATAAATCATAACCATAAAAAAGATCAGTCCCCCGCTAACCATGGGGAAACTGATCTTTTTCCTTAGTTTTTAATAAAATTGAAATCTTCTTTACTATCTAATACGTAATAGCCGTTACCGAGATCCACTTTTCCATTTTCTATTGCTTTCACATAATATAAATTATTTTTCTTTAATGTTGAAAACTTTCTGCCTTGTACATCGTACATTGTTATATCCTTCTGCGGTTTAATATACCCGATTAAGAAAAACGCGTTGCGGTCATTATGAACTGTATAGCCTCCCCCAACATCATAAGCTTGGCCATTATAAGAATAAACTTTCAGCGCTTCACCTTTTTGTACCGTTTTATAAAAATTTCCGTCAGGATCATATAAGGTTGTCGGTGCTTTAATAAGAACTCTTCCAATATAGGAAATTGTCTTTCCTTCCTCATATTTTACAAAATAAGGACCACCTACATTGTAATAATAGCCGGAAACCCCGAAAACCTTCAACTGTTCATGCTTTGATAAAGTTTTGGCTTTCGTAAAGCTATTATCACTATTCTTCTTATACATAGCAATGTCATCCTGGCGAATAATAACACGAGCAACAGGATATTTATTAAATCCTTTTAGAGCAGATACATTCGGGATCGTCAAAGGATCAATTTCATAATTGAAAGTCACTACTTCACTTTCAAGTGCTCCTGCTATCGCTATTGCCTTTACAGTCGTTGATTCATAGACTGGGATAGGCTCCTTATACTCATAGCCATTCGAAGAAGAAGGTGTTGAACCATCTAATGTATATTTAATCATTTTAGAAGTTGATTCAGCTTTTAATTCAAGATTGAATGGCTTATTATACTTACCCGATAATACATTCGGTTTCGGACTTTGAATTACAACGTCCTCTCTCTGAAGTACAACATTTATACGATAAGGTTTCGTTGACCAATGATCATAGTAATCAGATAAAATAAAATAATAATCGCCTTGTGAGGCAAAAAGTGAATGATCTTCTGCTACTCCGTGTCCATTTTCATCAATTATATCAATTAATTGAAATTGCCCATTTTCCACTTTAGCAAGCTGTATATTAATATCCAACTCTGGTGAAAATTGATCAACAATCAATCTCAACTGTGAATTAGAATTTACTTTCACATGGTAAACATCGTAATCATAAGGATGATCGATTTTTTCTATGTAAGGCTTGTTAAACTGCAGCTCATATGCTTGCTCTTCATCATCAGAAATATCATTATCTAAAGACGGAAACTTAACATTTAAGCTATTGAGTGCATTTACAATTCCATAGCCTTTATGTCGTTCCCACTTCCCTGTATTTGTTCCTAATTGCAGTGCCCACTCTACTTCCATCGGAGTTAAATCAGGATTTTGATTTAATAATAACGAAGCTATTCCCGATACGATAGGTGCTGAAAATGATGTGCCAGATGTACTGCCATAGCCTCCATTTGAAAGTGTAGTATAAATTCTCTCTCCTGGTGCAGACACATCAATCCAGTCGCCTTTATTAGAGAATGAGGCAAGAGCTTTACTTTGATTTGTTGCTGCTACACTTATCACTGGGCTGTAAGAAGCAGGATACATCTCCTCACTCGTACCATCATTTCCTGCTGCTGCAATAAGAGTAATACCATGGTTGTAAGCATCCCAAAGCGCTTCATTTTCAAGATCTGAATAACGGTAATTTCCGTAACTCATATTAATAATATTTGCACCTTGTTCTATTGCATAGTTAATCCCTTTAACCGAGTCACCAATTGTAGAGTGTCCTGTCCGGTTACTAATTTTCACAGGGATAATTTTCACATTTTGATTTACTCCAACTACCCCTTTTTTATTATTCGCAACAGCGGCGATAACTCCAGCCACTCTTGTTCCATGTCCATTATCATCGTTCGGATCGGCATCATCGTTAATAAAGTCATAGCCATTTAATATTTTCCCTGCTAAATCCGGATGATTTTTATTTACCCCTGTATCAAGCACTGCCACTTTTACTTCCTTACGAGATTGAACTAAGTCCCAAGCTTGCGGGAGATCCAAGGCTGGAAGATGCCATTGTTCTTTATAAAGAGGATCATTTAAAACAGCTGCCGATTCGATTTTATAATTCGGTTCGGCCTTTTCCACACCTTCCAATTCAGTCACCTTTTGCAAAGTGTTTTCAAAATTCAGCTCTTTTGGAATTTTAAATGTATAAAGAAGAGAGTCTGAAGCTGCTAAATTGATAGATTCGATGAAAGTCAAACCTAGTCCATCCAATTCTTTTAAATTAAGCTTACCTTTCACAACAATTTCTCTATCTTTTACTTCACTTAACGTAATAGATTGTTCCTCTTGTGTTGAAGCTGTCGGCTTTCTTTTTGAAAGTAATTCCTGCAAACTTTCTGCAGATGGAGGATTCGAATTTTCTTCATATGAAGGATGATTATTGAGTTCAGATGCAAATGTAGGAATAGTAGAAAAATGTATAAAGAAAAGTGTAACAATAATAAGATAGATTACTTTTTTCATAAATGAACCCCCAATAATAAAAATGCATCATGCATTTTAAAAATAAAGAGAAGGACTAATCCAACACAGATTAGTCCGACTCTATTTAACTCTTACTATATTTTAAAGTACTTTTATCATATAAGATGTAGTATCCATCACCAATATCTAATTTATCTCCATCTGCCTTCGTAATAAAATATTGGCCGCCTTCTGGTAATTCACCAGCCGGCTCTGTTTCACCATGCTTGTAAAATGGAGTATTCTCCAGCAATGTGACTGATCCAGTATAATAAGTAACGAGTACATCTTTTGCAATCGTAAACCCATTACCTACATCATATTTTTCTTCATCATAATCATATACTCTAATTTCTTCTCCCGGCTGAATATATCTGTGTAACTGTCCATTTGGTGTTAACATAGGAAATGGCTCAAGTACAAATAATCTTCCAATATAAGGAGACAACTTAGAGCTTTCATGATAAATGTAATATCCGCCTCCAGTATGATAATACTGCCCTTCTACACCATAAACCTGAAATGCTTTTTTCACTCCAAGTGTATCATATGGAACCATTCTTCCATCGGCCATTTTTTGATATAAAACCACTGGCTTCTTCGTATAGACACGAGCGATCGGGAATGGTGACTCTGTTACTGTTACATGCGGAATTTGAAGCTGATCGGGATTGATCGCAATATCATTCGTTAACTTTTCTGAATGAACTCTCCATAAATTCGCTCCGCTATTAAAATAAAGATAGCCTTGATGATCACTAACTAATGTATTGACATCTCCTTTACGGAACAATTTAATATCAAATGAGTCAAGGTCTACTCTAAATAAATTCTTCTGTACACTTCCATATAAATAGCCATCATTGCCATTAATTAAAGCTTCGTTTTTACCCATTCCTAATACACTTTCCGGAATGATCGGATAAATATCTATTTTTTCCGTTTCCAGATAGTAAGCGATAAATTTATTGTCTACTACTCCAAAAACACGACCATCCGGATGCCATCTAAGTGCAGAAACCCACTCATTATATCCTTTAGAAATAACAATTTCTTCTACATTGAATGGAGATACATTTAAATCAATTTTAAACATACTGGCGCTTTCTTCTGTTTTCTTTCCTGTACCATCATAAACGGATGTCCCGGCATAAAGAATGTTATTCTTTTTATCATATGTAGCAGAAACAACACTCTGTCCTTCTTTTAATTCAATACTTTCTATTTCCTCACGCTTGTCTATATCATAAATCGTTAATAATCCGCTATGGTTTCCTCGTTTTGGACCAGTTCCGATAAATAAACGATGATTCTCCTCATCACTTATCATAATAGATGGTCGCGACTGCCCTACATCTGAGAGCGAGATTAATTTACGTGGGTTTGATCCCGCACTCCATCTGCTTTTAGGATCATATTCATAAATATCAGCATTTGGATATGTTCCGAAATACATTTTACCATTCTGTTCTGCAAATCCTTCAACCTGCCCAATTCTATTAATCTCATTTGAAGAGGTTAATGGATTAAACTTGGATAAAGAGCCGGAAATGAATGCCGAGCTGTAAATATCACCTGTTGAGCTGCTTCCAATTCGATAAATTCCAACAAACTGAGCGGGTAATTCTAATGTACTTATAGAAAATTGATTTTTCTTATAGTCATATTCATAGAATCTTCCTGAATTCCCAGTTAATCCGACAACTTTATTTTTTCCCGGTACAATATCAAGCGATACCGCTGCCGTTCCATAAAGATTAGACTCTATTTTCTCACTATTCTGTGTCATATAGTTATATTTATAAAGACTTCCGCCGTCACTATAGAAAACAGCTGTTTCATCAGGTATCTTCTCTGAAACACCTCTTGAATTTGCTTTGAACGTGTTGACAACCTCATCTGTCTTCACATCGTAATGGATAATTTCATTCGTTCCTTCCATTTTTGCAAAAAGCTGGCCATCTATTAAATCCAAATCATAGACAGATCCACTAGATTTATCATAGCCTTCTAATAAGTTAGTATGTTCATAAGTAACTAGATTCCATTTAATCAATGCAGCAGGCGATCCCATGCCAATATACACAGTATTTGCAGTATTATCGTATGCAATACTTCTCGCATATTGCTTACCTGGCATTACTTTACCAAAATCTCTAAAACTCTCATGTTCATTGTAAGCAAATAAAGTGCCAAGATAAGAAGTACCGCCAAACAAACGCTTATTTTCTAAATCGTATGCTAAGTCCCACACAGCAGTCTCTTTCTTATTAGCTCTTCCAACATCAGTAACCTGTTTCGTCTTCAAATCATATTTGTATACATGACCATTAGGGTTTGTCCCAATCCAAACAATACCTTCTGGAGATGTTTCAATAGACCAAGGATCCTCTGCTCCTTCTAACTCCTTAAGATCGATAAGCTTTTTCGTCTCATAATCAATAACAGCCACTTTTGCAGGTTTCCCTTGCAATAAGGCAACGTAATAATTCTGACCTTCTAAAGAAGCAAGCTTACCTTTTATAACGTTTAAATGTTCTACTTTCGGTCCTAAATTCTCAAATGGAGCATCCTCATTATTTGCAGCAGCACTGCTTTTTAGAGGGTATGCAACCATAACAACAAAAAGACAGGATACAATCATACAAAATATTAAAGTGTTTTTAGACATTTTTTACTACTCCTTGATTTTATTCACATTTTTATCGTAACACTTTCAAATCTTTAAGTCATTACATTCAGACCTTTTTTATAAAAATTTTATTATAGGAGCACAAATGATCCTTCTTTTTTTATCTAATCTTATGTATACAGTGATTTATTGGTTTGAGAAATGCTAGATAAGCTATTTAGCAATTTTAACCTTGAATCAAATATATTTCTTATAATAATAAGTAAATATAATGAAGAAAATGGTTTATTTTAAAAATTAAGAAATTTATTTATCAAATTAGAGAAAAAAACGATATTATTCCTTTATAAATATGATAGAATAGTCATTGTTCCCATATTTCATAATATATGGTTCACTAAGATATTTTTGGTATATTTACCATATTTATGACTTTGATTCTGTTTGACAATTAGTAAGACCTTTTTCTTTTAGACAAGTGCATGACAAACATGAGAGCCTCCAGAATAATGGAGGCTCTCATGTTTGTCAAACAGAAATGCATCATTAAGTCCATAGAATTCTGTTTATTTTTTATTCAATGCTTTTTAATATATTTTGGCCATCCTCATTTTGATAGTAAGCAATCATAACTTGGCTGCCTTCTTCGATTTCATCCAAGTTTACATCAATTTCTGTTGTTTGCAGATTAATTGCTTCTCCATCGACTGTTACTTCAATCGTACTAGTATCAACTTGACCTACATATGTTGCTTCTGTTGAAATAACCTTTGGACTTTCTTTTACAGGGCTAGAGCTATCTTCCTTTTTTTCTTCCACTACACTGAATTTCATACTTTTTAAAATATATTGATCTTGTTCATTTTTATAATATTGGATTTTTACTTCATCACCATCAGAAAATTCATCAAAATTTATATCAGCTTCTGTTGTTTGTAAATTAATTGTCTCACCTTCTGCTGCTACTTCAATCGTATGCGGATCAACCTGTCCCACATAAATAGCTGTCATCGTCTTTACTTCAGTAGTTTTCGGCTTTTCTACTTCGTCAACCTTACTATCTTCTTTGGCAACAGTTTCTGTATCTGTTTCTACCTCAGTTTCTGTTTCTGTGTCTGTTTTTGTCTCAGTTTCAGCAGGTTGTTCTTGTTCTGTAACGTTTTTCTCTTCTTCCTCCTTCTTCACAGTCCCTGCATCATTACTACATGCGATGATGAAGAAAAGCAAAGAAAAAACAAAAAGACTTTTTACTAGTTTCACATGAATCTCCTCCTTTCTCTTGAATATAACAAATTTCCCTAAAACACGTCAAAATTTATTCGAAAATAAGGGAGTTTTTCACATAAAATTGCAAGTAATTTCAAATATTTTTTATGTTGGACAATTATCAATGAATAATAGGAAAGAATATGTAATTATTTCCTCGGAAATTGTGGAAATTAGATGGAGAATGTAATTTGAGTTTCATATTTTTGAACAATCTTAAAAACTAATTAAATAGCTTCTACTAACTTTAATTATTATATGTTTCTTTTATCTTTTAATGATAGTGTTGAGTTAAATTATTACAAAGTAGATATTTTGATTCTGACTAGTTTGTTTAGTCTAATACCCATATTTATAAAGAAAATATGTAATCAATTTATTTCTGTTATTAATATAAGAGAGTAACTTTCCTGTCTGTTCTTTCGATAGGACATTGACCATCAAAATATTCATGTTTAGTAAACATTTAATTATACCTTTCTTTAAACGGATGAATACCCATTTCCTCATCGATAATTTTAGATAGTATTATAACCTTTTAAACTATTAATCCTTTTATTATTGATTATAGAGGCAACAAAATTGACTAAAGAGTAAATGAGCTTCTTCATATAAACAGGATTGAAATCTTTTCATGTCATTTACAGATGACTCAACTGTTTTGATCGCTTTATATTCTGTAAAGAGCCAGTTTGAAAAGTTGTCTAGATGCAAATATGATCTCTTAGAATAGAAAAAGCTATTAATGTATGCTGTTCTACATCGATAGCCTTTTATGTATGATTTTGATTCATTTTTTCACTCTTCCTTATTACGATAGTTATATAATAATACTATCAGTTTTATATACTAAAAGTATCTTTATTTTTTATCATTCATTACATTTACCTTTTCAGGTTGTTCCCTAATTAAGATTGTCATCAGATTCTGAAAAAAATTTGTTAAATATATTTATTCAACGTTTATGTTATAGGCTATTTACTTTCCATTCTTTATCTATACTTCATACAATAGTCTTCTTGTTACCTCTTCCTCCACCATCCCAGCAATCCCTTCATAACCTTGTTCATTTACATAGGATTATTTCTAAAACAAGCAGATTAAGTAGCTTCTTTAGATGCTCAGCAGAAATGAGCAGTCCATCTAGTTCTTCATGATAGAAATCATATTCCTCATAACTCACTTCACCTCGTGGCACTACTATACTAAAGTCTTTTTCATTGGCCAAGCAAATCGATAAATATATCTTCTCTCCTTCGCTCCCTCACATATACCTTTTTGTTTTAGTAAAACGAATGTACAATCCCCTAAAATGATGTAATCGAGCACATCAATGCTGATGATCTTCCCTGCTTCTCCTAATGATGTTGCTTGTCCAGATAGGTCGTTATGTCCTACTAAAATAAATGCTGCTAAAACAACTGGTTTGTGGCATTCCCTAGGAGGAACGATGCTGGCATTCAGACTTCCAATATCACAAACTTTGATAGCTGTCGGTTGATCTTCATATCTAAACATACAACTATAAAGTATTCCCTATCTGCTTTTCATACGAGTTATTTCTGTAATTGATAATCATACTCGAGACTTTCACACAATGGTCCTTGGATAGTATGCTTGATTCCTTCACTAATTTTAGACTAACTGATTTTTTCTTTCTACTCCTTTCTCTAGTAGTTCTGATTGCTGCTTTTCATATTGATTCATCGATTTTCCTCTTCAAATAGAAATACTCCTGACTCCTTGAAAGGAATTAGGGCTTAGAATATCTTTATCACACAAATAATATATGTTCACTATTCTATTTAATTCGGTTTCTAGCAAAAGAAAAGCTCTGTAGAGATTTCTCTCAACAGAGCTTTCAACATATTTCACATCATAATAAATGTATGCTTATTATTTTGAAACGTTAACTTGTACTCCAGCTTTAACAGCATAACCGTTTGCATCAACAAGTGTACCAGTTAAACCATCAGTAGTATCAGCACCAGTATCAAGAGTTTTAACTTTTAAGTTTGCTCCAGCAACAACAGTAGCATAGTTATCTACTGTTCCTGGTGCGAAAGTAATTACTAAATCTTTACCAGACTTAGTCGCAGTAGCTGTAGTATCACTTACAGCGAAAGTTCCAGCATCAGATTTAATTTCTAAATCAGCAATAGCAAATGCATTGTCAATATTCTCATTGAATGTAAGTTTTAATACGTTGCTACCTACTAATTGAGCAGTTTGAACTGTCGCAGCTGTATTATCAGCAACTAAAACAGTTGCAGATTTAGCTTCTACAGTTTTATCACCTGATTTAGATTGAACGCCATTTACTCCTAAACGTGCGTTAGTTCCAGCTTGGGCACCAATGTTGATTGATTCTTTTGGTAATTTAATTACAACTACTCTGTTAGCTTGACCTGCTTTAAAGTAAATATCAGTACCAGCTGGTAATGCTGAACCATCTAAAGTATAGTTAGCTAAGTTTAACGCTGATGTAGTAGCTACATCTTCACTGTATGTTACTTCAAATTCATTTGGTGTACCACCAGCATTAGCAAATGATGCAGTTAATTTTGCAGCATCTCCATCAACAGAAACTGTGTTAGTAGATGCGCTATTTTTATTAGTGTGTGCATCAGTAATTGCACCAGTTTCTAAACGAACACTGTATTCACCTTTTGGTAACTTACCATTTACTAAATCACCAGCAGCTGGAGTGATAACTAATACTTTTTCTTCTCCCTTTGTAGCACCCTTACGAGTAGCTGTAGCTGGAGTAGTTAATGCAACACCATCTTTACGTAATACGATATTAGCAACTGTACCAGCTGCAGCAACTTCTTCATCAAATGTTACTTCTAGATCAGTTTTATTGTCAGCAAGAGCAACAGAAACAACTTTTGGACCTGTTACGTCTTTAGTCATTGTTACATTTTTAGTAACAGATTCAAGTTTTTTACCGAACACATCCGTAATTACTTCGTTAGCAAAAGCAAATGTTAAAGTTTTGCTACTTGCGTTACCATAGAAGTAATTTGGGGCAGCTCCGCCTGCAAGTGTTACTACTACTGTTCTGTTAGATTTATCATCAGCATCCAGAGCAGCAGTAACATCACCAGCAACCATTGGAGTACCATCAAGTATTACATTGATTGCTCCATCAATTGTTGCATCACTACCAGTTGGAAGAGCTTTACTAAATACAATTTTTGCTTTATTAGAGCTTAATTGAGTAATAGATTCTACCTGTGGTGCAGCTGCATCAGCAGTAAATGTTACATTTCCAGTATAGCGTGTTAAAATGTTTCCAGCTGCATCTACTGCACCTGAAATTTCAACTGATTTTGTAGTTCCTGAATCAACTGAAGTTGGTTTCGCAAAAACAACTTTTGTTTGGTTTTTATTTGCTACAAATGTTACTGGAGTTGTTACAGGCTGTCCATCAACACGTACGACTTCTGGAACTGCAGTAATTGGCTCAGATACAGTTACTTCTACTTGACCAGTAATAGTATCATAAGTAACACCTGTTACTTCTGGTTTTGTTTCATCTTTAGTACTTACAGTACCAGCAAATGCTTTAACGGCAGTACCGTCTGTCGCTTTAACTGAATTCGCAACAGTTACTGAATAACTTCCATCAAGATATTTAGCTGTTGATGCATCTACAGTTAATGTTAGTGATTTTCCATCTTCACTTAAAGAACCTGTTACAGTATCTGTTGTTGGATAGTCAACGTTTTTATTTGCAACAGAATCAGTTACAGTACGTTTTACAGAAATTGTGTTAGCAACTAAAGCGCCTGTAGTATCATTTGAGATTACAGTTGATTTTTTAATTGATTTGTTAAATGTAACAACAATTTGTTTAGCGTTAACTGCACTTACACTCTCAACCACAGGATCTAATTTCCCTACATATGCTTCTTTAGCATCTGCTTCGCTCTTACGAAGTTGTTGCTCGATAGCTGTATGTGTTGGGTAAACATCGTCTCTGTCAGGATATAATTCTTTTCCAGCTTTTTTGATGTCTACTGCGCGCTCTTTAAGACGATCTAATTTAGCGAAGTCTGCTTGTACTTCTTTAAGATCTACTTTTTCAGCTTTAAGTTTTTCATTGATTTGGTTAAGTAATTGGTATTGTGAAACTTCATAGATTAATGCTTCACGAGTAAGTTTTGCATCAAGTAAGAAGCTGTCTTTAAATGCTTTACGAATTTGAGCACCACGAACTTTACCGATAACAGCTTCTGCCTTTTTGATTTCTGCAGATAATGTGTCATATGCTGCAACTGTATCAGCATTAAGTTCTTGTGATTTGATATAAGCTGAAACCGCTTTTGTAGATTCAACTAATTTACCATTAAGAATTCCTACTGCATCAATATAACGAGCAGCTGCTGCTTGATGGTTTTCAGCACTTGCAAGAATTGCTTCAAGTTGTGATTTATCTTTACCTTTGTAATTCGCTAATTGAGCTTTTGCATCGCTGATTAATTTTCTAACGTTGTTGTAAGAAGCTGTGAACTCTGCAGATACTTTTAAATCTTCTGAGCTGTAAAATTTAACTAATCCCTTTGCATTTTGCTCTGCTTTTTTAACAGCTTGTTCTGCTTGTGAAACTGAAGCAGCATCAGCAGGATTTGCAGCGACAAATGTTGTAGCAGCTACAGCTGCAGTAAGACCAAGTTTAGCAACTTTTTTCTTAGACATGTGTATATGTTCTCCCCTCAAGATACTAAAATTTTACTTTTTCATAATATTAATCTTACCATAAGATTAATATTAAACATGACTGCTTGTCAATGTAATTAGAATTCTATCATACTTTTTTTGGCTTTTCACCAGTAATATTTACCACTTTTAATAGAACCCCTATAAATAATAACAAAAATGCGAAATATATGCCATTTTTAAATTGAAATTTTTTTAATACCAAAAAATTATCATTTTAGAAAATATTTACTATCCTAATATATCTTAAATGAGGAAAATGGAACCATAAAATATTTATTCTGGGATATTATTCATAACATTTCCATCTATTAAGTTATCATCCCTCCTATATAATTTACATTTTTGTTATTATATTTTATTTAAGTAATAAAACGGCTATATTTTTTTATAAATAAATTGAAAATAAGGAATTTTATAGAGGTGGGCTTACTTTGGTATTATCCGTCTAAAGCGATGAACAAACTAAAAAGGAGGAAAAAAAAAGTCGGAAAAAGAATGTAGATAAGTCCAATAACATCTCAAAGGATGACGATATTCAAAAGAAGGAGGGAAAAAATGTCACAAGCTAGTTTAATTGTGACAAAAATAGTTTTGTCATTCTCAACTTAAAAATTGATACATATGTCAAAAAGAAGGAATTGAACAAATCTCTGAAACATACAAAATAAAAAGATAAATATTTAAACGGGAAAAAGCGAGGAACTATTACTCAAGTCTCTTTAAGATAAAGGGAATCTATCATTTCTAGTCTTTTCTATATTTTTCTTCTTATTTAAATATCAAATCTCCACACTTATGAATAAATTAACTGCATAAATAAAAAAGAGGAGCTGCCTGGATAAACGCAGTTCCTCACTTTTATATTAATACGCTGTAAAAACAGCTTCATGCTGTTCCTCCAGCAATTTATCTAATTCTTCTACAGGTAAAGGACGGCTATAATAATAACCCTGTCCAATATGACAACCGTACTGTGATAGGAAAAGCTCCTGTCTTTCTTCCTCTATCCCTTCAGCAACGATTTTAAGATTTAAATTACGTCCCATATTAATAATTGTTTTTACAATTGAAATTGTATTTGAGTGCTCGAGCATTCCGTTTGTAAATGAACGGTCAATTTTCAAATAATCAATCGGTAAATGGGCAAGCAGGCTTAAGGATGAATAGCCTGTTCCAAAATCATCAATAGATATTTGTACACCAAGCTTCTTTAATTGATTGAAAACAGTGAGTGACGCATCAATATTCTGCATAAGAGTTTCAGTAATTTCTAATTCCAAATATGCAGGTTCAAGCCCACTTCTTTCCACTATTTCTGCAACAACATCAACAAAATTATCTTCTTTAATTTGGCGGATAGATACATTGACAGAAACACATAAAGATGGATTTGTGGACATTTGCCATAGTTTCGCTTGTTTACATGCTGTTTCAAGCACCCATTCCCCTATCGGAATAATAGCTCCTGTTTCCTCTGCCAATGGAATAAATTCATCAGGAGGAATGAATCCTAACTCAGGGTGAATCCATCTTAATAAAGCTTCCACACCTTTAATTTTTCCAGTTCGCAAATCAACTTGCGGCTGATAATAAACACGTAATTCATCGTTTTCCAGTACAGTCCTTAATCCATTTTCAAGCTTCATTCTTCTAATAATTTTATCATCAGGATCTGCATTATATATCTGGTAAGTATTTTTACCTCTTTCCTTTGCCTCATACATTGCTGTATCCGCATTCTTGATAAGTGTTTCCGCATCTTCACCATGGAATGGATAAATACTTATTCCAATACTGGCTGTAGTAAACAGACTCTCATTATTTATTGAAAAAGGCAAAGAAAAAAGTTCTAGAATACTAGAAGCAGTTTTTATATATTGCTCTTTATCCGTTTCTTCTAATAGAATAATAAACTCATCTCCCCCATGCCGATAAACAAAATCCTTCTTAGGAATTGAATCTCTTAATCTTTTTGCGACCTGCTGGATAAGGTAATCTCCAGAAATATGTCCCATCGTATCATTAATCGTCTTAAAGCGGTCCAGATCTATAAACATCACCGCTATTTGTTTCTTTTCACTGTCCATATCCTCTATTAATTTATTAAGATTTTCAAATAGCATAAATCGATTTGGAAGTCCGGTTAAATAATCATAATATGCCTGCTGATTAAGCTGCTCATTTTTTATTTGCAGCTGTTTTGTAATTTTCAAATTTTTAATCAATTGTTCTTCTAATTGATTAGCATATCCATCCATCCTCTTAATTAAGTACAAGAAAATTGGAGTAGCTATCACCAGCACAACTGCTGTATCAACAACTTCATACCATATCGTGTGGTCAAACTTAAAATGAAAGATCATAGTTAAGAATTCTTCGATAATATTAGGAATAATAATAACAGCAAGAATAAGTATCCATAAACGATTGCCCTTTTGAAATTGAAAAATTTTTTTCATTTTTTGCTGACACCTTTCCCAATTGATGTAGAGATTAGTTAAGAATGGAATTATTTCTTATAGTATTAAAATAACATGGAAATACTAAAATCCTTATATAAATCTTTATAAAGGAATATTTTATCATCCTAATCCTTAGGCAGAAAATATCAAATAAAGCATTACACCTTATGGTATATGATACAATTTTCACCAATTAATAACAACTAATTATATAGAATACAGCCTTTATTCCTATTTATATAAGCATCTATTAATAAACAAGAGGCCGCCTCCTGACGATATACACTTCGCCGAGACTGCCTCTCTTTCTATTAGTCTAACCTTATTTTTCGTAATCTTATATTATTCTACTTTGCCTTCACTTCTGTTGTTGGCTCTTTCACATTATTGAGAATTGCATCTACTTGTGCTGACAGTGAAGAAACTTTTTCATATCTGCCTGCTAACTCAGCCTTATCAGCGCCTCTTACTGCTAGTGAATCAAGCTGCTTTTTTACACTGTTCAGACGGTTTTTAATAGAATTAAGTTTTCCAGCATAGCTCGGATTTTTCCAAACATCATCCTTGCTTGTTTCTTCATCTTTTTGGTCATCCTCTGTGTCAGCATCAGATTCCTGCTGAGTTATATTATCTCCTGTAGGTAAGAGTTTATTTTCTGCTTCAACTGGAGCTGTTGGAACTGCAGTATCTTCAACTACTAATTTCTTGAGTTCTTTTTCCTGCTTCTCTGTTAATTTTTTGCTTTCTTTTTTCTGCTTCTCTACTAATTTTTCTCTTTCTTTCTTTTGCTGCTTAGATAATTTCTCAATAGCTTCTTTTTGCTTTACAGCCAGCTTTTCTTTCTCTTCTTTTTTCTTTTTATCTGAAGTTTTACGATCCTTCTTTTGCTTATTAGTTAATTGTGCTGTCTCTTTGGTCTGCTTCTCTGTTAACTTTTTTGTCTCTTTCTTATGTTTTTCTTCTAATTTTTTAATTTCTTCCGCCTGGTCTTCTGCTAACTCTTCTACAGCCTCTGTCTGTGCCTTTAATAGTTTCTCAATTTCTCCAACCTTTTTTTTATCTTTACTTAAAGCATTTGCCTGATAAGAAAGGAAGTCTCCTTCAATTTCCTCTAATTGTTTATCAATAGATTTCAACTGGTTGGCCTGTCCTTTTAATTTGCCAGACTCTGTATTAGGCTTGCCTTTACTTTCTTCCTTTTTTAAAGAGCTGTTCACCTTTTGTGAAACTTTCACTTTCTCTGTCTTTTCAGTAGCATAAACCGGACTTGCTACAATTGTTCCTGTCGTTAAAACAGCTGCAAGAATTATTTTTTTATACATTCCCTTTTCCTCCTCAATTTATAATAGGGCAATGGTAACTGGCTGGCATAGAGTAGATTCCTTAGCCCCTGTAGTTTTGTGGCACTAGGTTTCCCCAGCTGTACCCATATGTATATATCGTCTTATCTCAACATATTTTCAATACTGATTCCCCTTTTCTTTAGTTTCTATATAGAAGAGAAAGAATTAATTAAACGTTTGTTTAATTAAAAAATCAAAAAATATTTCACTTCTATTAAGTCTTTTTAATAGAAGTATTAAAGAATCATATGTTAATCAAAATCCTTCATAAATAATATCAGTAATTGAAAACTCAATAAAAAACGGTGCCGATCCAGAGAGAAAGGATCGACACCGCTTATGTTTAATTTCTATTTTGTACCATTCGAACGAGCATATGGGCTAATGCATGCTGCTCCTCTTGTTCACCATTTTTCCAAAGTTCTTGTAGCAATTGTTCTTCCCTATTTTTCGGCTCTTGATGTTCAGCAAGATAGTTTGCGACTTTTTCTGCACTTTTTGCGATAGCCTCATCACTCATACCTATGTTTTTAGCCATTCTCACTTTGTCACCCAGATAATTCGCAAAATGATTAAAGTTTTCTAAAATCTCTTCCTTCTTCTCCTGACTCATTTCAGTCAGCTTTTCCTCAACTTTAACAGATTGTTTATCTCCTAACATTCTAACAGCCTCCTTTATAGGTTACATTTGGAAAATACCCCGACGCGGAGACTGTTAAACATATTAAATCAATACATAATTAATTAGTTTTTAAAAACTCAAAAGATATACTACCAATATTGCCGTTTGCTTTCATTATCACTTCGTAATCGTTTTCCTTATAAATAAACTCTTCTCTATCATCCATTAATTTCCCATAAAACATATCAAAAGTATTCATATTCAAATTCAAAGCTTCTGCTATTGCATAACCGTTCTGTATCCCTTTATCTGAAAATTTAACTGCTCCATCCATATCGATATTTTTCGGGTTTCCCATACCGAATGATTCGTAGCCAATAATATTTTTATCTTTATCAAATATGCAGCGCACATTATATCTTAATGTTGTTGCATCCTTACCTCCCTCATCAAGAGTTAACTTATAACCATCCCCATCGTCCATTTTCTTGAAATCTTCTATTTTTTCCTCTGTTAATTTATCCAGTTTAAATTCATTACGATCCGCTACTTCATTATATGTTTCCATAAAATCTTTCAGTTCCTCATAAGTATCCTCATCTATACCGGTTAATGTATTAGAACATCCAATTAAAGTTAAAGAAATAATCACTAAGAGTATAAAGTATTTCATTTTATCCTTCCTTCCAAATAGGCGTAAGTATTACAATTTGAAACTAGAGAGTTGATTGCAAGTATTTATTAAGAGATGCTTCAGCAAATTACAAATAGACTCCTGACTACCTATTAGAAGCTCGGGGAAATATCAAATGCTAAAATCAATTTAATGTCAGCAATGATACTAAGTTTTTTAATTTATATGGATAAGTTAATCTTATCAAAAGCACCATATTCGTTCTATAATCCAAAGTCCCTATATATTACTATATCGGTAATCAAATCCAATTATTTAGAATTATTCATCCAGTATTCGAGAAGAAGTTTATATTGAATATATCAATAGAAAAATTAAAAAAGATGACCCTCTATTCAGCACAAAAGTCATCTCTGCAGAAATCTATAATCTTGATTATCAAATACGTCTTATATAATTAAAGCTTAATTTTTGATAATTTCTTATTAATTCTATCTCCAAATCATCTCTGCAAATTCGGGATGATCAACAAATGGATTACGATTATGCTGGTATTGTTCATAGATGAGATTATTTCGCTTTCTTTCAAATTCATCTACCGGATCTTGTTTATGCCATTGTAGCAATGTAGATAGTTTCCCATGATAAGGGCCTGATGTTCCCACCCTGTCAACTAATTCTAAATTTAGCTGGCTTTCTTCATATCTAACATCCATATAAAATAGGATTCTGGCAATATCACCTTTCACACGGTCTGGCGGCTCCCATGAATCAGAGTCACTCTTACACTGTGTACACTCTTTATGAGGTGTACCGCCTTTATCGAAATCAAGATTCCCCCGTGAGCTGTTTACCGATGCATCTGTCGGTCTTAGCTGATGAATATCTGTGCCAGGTCCTCTACTAGTTCCAAAATTCCCGTGAGACTGTGCCCACACATGCTCTCGGTTCCAATCGTCAGCGCCTGAGCCGAATGTATTTTTTGCTTGAGAGCGTCCTGTATAAAGCAATATAATATTGTTCGGATTATTTGGATCTTCATCTGTTTTTTCTAAAGCATAGCGTGCTTCTGAATATGATAGAGTAGTATGGTCTTTAATAATATTATGAAGTGACAACTTTAATTCTTTTCCTAATTTTCCGTCAGCCTGTTTGTAATATCCCTCTATAGATGGCTCACTATTTTTTACTACTATTGAAAATGAAGCTTCAACTGCTGATTGGCCATCACTTGCCTCTACTTTCACATCAAATTGACCCGGAAAATCGGCCGGAACAGTAAGTATCGTTCCATTTATTGCACCGAAAGTCGTTTTATATGTCAGCGGGTCATTTTCCGGATCTGAAAAATGTTTTGATAAGTCTATTTTCACTGTTTCATTCTTATTTATATACTGAGTTAAGAACGCCAAAGAAATAATCGGAGCCTTATTTTCTTTTGGAACAAAAGGAGAAGCAATTGCTTCCCCTTTTGCATTGTAAAACTTAATTTTAGATGTATCTATCCCTTTTGGAACAATCCACTTCTGAACGTTTTCCGCTCCTCTTATTTCTTTTACATTTACATTATCGATTACAACTTCTTTTACTGTTGCACCGCTTAAATCAATAATTGTCTCTTCTTTTTTAGAAGTCGGTTTTATAACAACCTTTGTGTTTTTTAAACCTTCCCCTTTTAAAATTGCTGTTGTTTTTAACACAATTTCTTTTTTAATAGTTACGTCCGCATCTACATTTACTAATGTATATGGTGTTGTAATGACTACGTTATTTACTATAGACTTTTTAAAATTATAAATCTGTTTTGGTATTAACGGCTGAACTGTTTCCTTGATCTCAGCAAGATCCGTTTGGATCAGTACAGGATCATGATCACTTGCCCTGCCACCCATATCAGTGAAATCTGCGTTAATATGAACGATATCTACTAATGTGGAGCTTACCAGATTATTTGTTACTAAAATATGATCAAGCACTTGTGAGTTACCTTGGAATAGGTAAGTATAACGCTCTTTTTCCTCTGTTTTATCAATCATATTTGTTAATTCATTTCCCTTTAGCACATCTAATGTCTTTGAGAATTCAAAATCATTGAGATCACCTAGTACTACAACATTTGCGTCTCTGTTATCGGCTTTAACAGTTTTTACGAAATTATTAACGATAGCTGCCATCTCTTGACGTTTCGCTTCACTTCCGTAAACCGGAGGCTGCTTCGCTCCAAATAATGGTGTATCTCCTGATTTAGAATTGAAATGATTCGCAACAACGACAACATCTTTACCCTTAAACGTAAACTGTGCTGCCAATGGTTTACGAGTACTATTAAATACAGCATTTGCCGGATCGATACGTCCAGGATTTAACGTTAGCTTTCCATCTTTGTAACTGACTGCATCTGTAGCTTTTCCCAGATTTTCACCGCCAGTTAGACTTACTCGCTTTGGATTATAAAGGAAGCCTACACGGATATTCGCACCTGGTGCTCCCCCGTCCTGATTATTCTCCGGGTTGATATTAACGAATTTATACTCTTCTCCACCAATAGCTTTAATTTTATTAATTAATCTGTTATAGCTCTCAGTTGCATCTACAGTCCCGTCATTTACTTGACCATTGTTATCCTGCACTTCTGTTACACCAATAATATCTGGATTTTTCATATCTTCCACAAATGCTCTTGCCAGCTTATTCACCTTATCTTCCGGTGTTTCATTAGAAGCAGTGTTATTTGAGAAGTTCTCCAAATTATATGATGCGATTGTCAGCTTATTTTCGTCAAAGGCAATAGATGTTTTTTCAGGCTTCGCTTGTCCAACAGCATGCTTTCCTTTCATATAGTCTAAATCAGCATAGATTTTATAATTTTGGAATCCGTAGTTAACGACACCTTCAATATTGCCTGCAAAAGTATCACCTGTTTTCACGTCAAATTTTCTAGCGTCGTTATTAGGATATAATTTAAACTGAATTCTTTCCGGATTTGCATCATCCTTCGTAAGTCGTACTCCTCCATTAATTGTATCAGCTGCAACACTGTCCCTAACGACAATTAAATCACCATGTTCCTGTGGAGCAACTGCTCTAGTTGAATCTTTTATAACAACACGCATACCTTCTAAGCTTTCCCAGAAATCAATTGCATCTGTATCGGGGTTGAATAATGTTAAACCATCACTGTCAATTTTACCTGTCGGAAGATTATCTCCGATTTCAATCGGCGCAGGCAATGTGTTATTTGAGGAGGCAACCGTCACATTACCGCTTCTCGCATCAATTTGTGTAACAGGTAAATCTGTTTCTCTTTTCGTATCGTTATATCCGTCAATTTGGAATTCATCCACTTTACCGTCAACTCTTACTAAATCACCAAGCTTAATATTTTTAGCAGTAGTGCCTATGTAAACGACGATGCCTTCAGATGTTTTTGGATCATTATCTTTTTTGTCATCAGGAGTCTGCATATGAAAATACTGATTACTTCCTATATTATATTTGTACGTAACAATTCCTTCGATCCCTTTTACCAGTTCACCTTTCATAGGCGAGGAATGGGAAGCCCCTTGAATATGATGAATTTGTAATCCTTGTTCGGGATTGAATACTTTATATTCATACGTTGCTCCTGCACTAGCCTTTAAACCTTCTTTAACAGCATAAGCTTTAATAGTCATATTTTCATTGACGATAATAGGTTCTGAATAAAGAGGGCTATCTGTTACAGGTTCTGAACCATCAATCGTATAGTAAATTTTTGCACCTATAGTAGCTGTTGCAAGTGTCACCTTTGTTCCTTTTTCTACAGTTCCAGTAACAGAAGCTGTCACTTGCTGAACAGTACTTTCATCTTCAACTATATCAGCTGCAGAGCGAAGAATGATTTGGAATGCACCATCAAATTCCTGCACAATCCCTGTAATAGAGTCATATATTTTACCTTTAGCAAGATTCAAGCTGCCCCGTTCATCACGAACTAAAAACCGTGTGCCATCTGTAGCTGTATAATTAGCCCAGCCAGTACCAGCTTGAACATCTGTAAGCTCTACATTTTTCACAGTTGCAAGAACAGATTCATTTTCTTCTTTTAAATCAGCACCTATTAATACTTTAGGAGACACGGTATCAACCGTCCCAAGCTTCTTCACAACAGCTGTGCCAATTTGTAAAAGTCCTCTATAATCCGTCAATTTACCAGTCACTTCTACCTCATCACCAACTGCGGCATTCACAGCTGAAACTGGATGAATAGCAATGGCACCCGTCTCATCCTGAATATGGGCAGTATTTTTTAAGATTGCTGTTACAATACCTTTTGTACTTATTTGAGAACCGATTGGTAAAGTTCTAACATCAGCAATTGTTTTATCTTCTGATACTGTATAAGTAAAAGTTTTAATATCACCGCTTTCAAGTCCGTCAGCTATTGCAAATGCTTTGATTGTTATAGATTTATTAATAGTAATTGGTTCTGAGTAAGTATTGCTTTCTGTTGTCGGTTCTGTACCATCAACAGTATAGTAAATCTTTGCTCCTTCAGTAGCAGATGATAAAGTTACTTGTGTTCCCTCTTTTACAGTTTCTGAAGTTTCCGATGCTGTTACAGGTTGAGTCTTAGTTTCATCTTCTATTGAGACATCCATAGTATGCTTTCCAAGATCTGAAGTCGTATCTTGTGGAAGGCCATTCCACTCTTCGGCTGGATCAAAATTATCAGTTGTATCTGTATCACCTTTTGTAATAGAGCTTTTGCGGACAAGTGTCATATCTAAAGTTTTTACATCAGTTCCCCAAGAGCCTGATGGCCTTACTCCAACCTGTCCAATAGAGTCAACTACATCTCCACCTTTTCTTAAAACAAGAGCATCGTCCCCATTAAATGCCATAACAGATGAGTTCGTTATATTTGATTTACTTTTTATATCCTCGTTTGTTGCATTCCCAGGAGAAATAATATAAGTTTCTCCATTTTCCAACTCACCTGTTAAGGGTAATTTTTGAGACACGGTAGATGAACCGTTTGAATAAAGCTCTATTTGATACTTGCTTAAATCAATTGAGATACCGGTACCATTATAGAATTCAAGCGCTTTATTATTCCCTGAGCCCTCAATATACTCAGAAATAATTAAATCAGCTGCAGGTCCCGTTGCATTGGCTTTTGCTGGAATTGCAGGTAAAAGGATATTAGCTGCCAAGCTCACAGACAAAAAGGTGCTTAAAGGTTTTTTCCACTTTTCCTTATTCATCTTCATTTCCCCTTATTAATAAAATTAAAAAATAAAGCCTTACGCATGTTAGCGAAAGGCTGTACTAACGAAATTAGAGTTCTATATCTCCGGCTACCGTAATATTGTCAAAGTCTATATTATCAGCTTCAACTTTTGACACATCTAAATTACCTTCTACTATAATATTGGAAAAAGTGAGATTTACAGAGGGCGTTCCAGTTAAAACTAAATTCCCTTTGATTACAGCATTCTCTAATTTCTCAGCATTAGTAAGATTTACAATGATACTGCCTTTATATATTTTCGGCTGACCAACTGTACCACTGAAATGTTCTGCTGCAACTTCTATGTTTTCGCTATTCTCCACTTATACTATTTTTCTCTTCAAAAATAGCTTTCGTCATGAGCCTACACCGTACGGGCGACTTTCATCGCATACGGCGTGCCGTCAGCAGTGTTAACTTATTTCCCCATTCACAAGTTAATCATACGAATGTAAATTTTTTGCCGTAAGAAAATATATATACTGTTAAAAATAATTAATTTTGTAAAAATTTAATTTTAATAGGATGACATTGTTTATCAATTGTAAATATAAGATATTAAAGTCCTGTAACTATAAAAGGACTTTTACTCTAATTCCAGCTTAAATCTTCTTTTATATAAAAAAGCCCTGTGGAAATTCCACAGGGACACATATAAATTATTTATTATATAATTCCTTATAGGCAATAACCTTTAAAGCCATAATCTCGTCTTCTGTTAAATTACTTTCTAGTTTCTGCAATACTTCCCCTTTAGAAATAGTTCCTTCCTGAGCCTGTACCTGAATATTACGAAGTTCAGAAATTCCTACTTTTTGAATGAGTACCCTTGTTGCCTGCTCTTTTGTTGTAAAAGGTAATTTAGATTGATCGGCTGTTTGTGCTTGCTCTACGAATTTTTTAAGTTCCGGATCATTTTCCACATACCTCTTTACTTTCTCTATTTGTCCGCTTTCATTCAACTCTGTTGAAACAGCATCCATTACTTTATCAGATGCCAGATTTGTGCCGAAATAGTATAATCCATAACCTGCAATACATAACACAATAACGAGTATTAAAATAAATTTTATTAATTTCCTCATTTTTTCACCTCTTATTCATAAAATATTATACTACAAAAAAGGAGAGTGAATCACATTCTAACTAGTGACTACTCTCCTACATTTTATCCCAGCCTTAACGAGCAGTAAGACTCCCACTTCAAAATTGTGAGAGTTCAAGAAGTTAAGT